>JABDJU010000079.1 GCA_013003325.1 Acidimicrobiales bacterium | reverse complement strand
ACCGGGCGCTCGTCGGTCAACGTCCCAGAGCCGGACGTCTGTCGGTCTTGGGCTTTCGTTTCAACTCCTTTCTGCCGCGGTCTGCCGTGATGTGTTGGGTAGTTGACGGTGGCCATGGTGACTCCTGTTCAGTTGGTGCACCGGGTTGCGCACACCGACACCGTGCAGCACGACCCTTTCCCCGGTGTTACAGCACATTTCGCACGCGCTTCAGCCGTGTTCTGAGGCCGAGCCCTCACCCGATTTTGGCTCACACCTCGAGCCTGTCTTGACCCGGTTCCGTGTCGGCGGTTCTGGCCGCTGGCGGCCGCGGCGGCGATGACATCGCTCGTCTCGCTGGGCTCCCGCTCGTCTCCCACTCGGAGACTTCGAGAACGGCCCGAGCCGGCCAATATGGGCAGGTCACAGCCTATGGCTACGCACTTTGCCTCCCGAGGGATCCGTGGTACGTTTGCACCTAGGAGGGACGACGGCACGAAGCCAACCGTCTTCCCCGCCGAAAGGGAGCTGAAAATGACGGCGGTCCACATCGGGGTAGGTTCGCGCCTGCGCAGACGCGCCGGCAGTCTGGTTGATAGCCGCGGACATCACCAAGTGAAGGGCGTAACGTACGGCACCTTCAAAGCGAGACCCGATGGGGCCCGCTATCCGTCGGTCGACCAAGTGGATTCGGACTTCGCATCGATCGCTGCGCTCGGGCTCAACACGGTGCGCGTCTACACCATCCCCCCGATCGAGGTGGTAGACCTGGCCGGCGAGCACGGGCTCAGGCTGCTCGTGGGGCTCGACTACGACGATTGGCGCATGGTCGACGGGACGGGCCGGCGGGCAACGGAGAGCGTGGTGGCTGCCGGACTCGAAGCGGTCGACCGGGCCATGGCCGTATGCGGCGGACGACCTGAGGTGCTGGCGGTGTCGGTAGGCAACGAGGTGCCCGCCGACCTCGTGCGTGTTCACGGTGTCGCCCGGGTTGAGAGGGCTCTCGAGCGCCTGCTCGATGCGGTCCACGATGCCGATCCGGGGATGCTCGCCACCTACACGAACTACCCATCGACGGAATACCTCGATCCCGAGGGCCAGGATCTCGTGAGCTGGAACGTGTTCCTCGAAGACCGTGCAGCCTTCGCTCGGTACCTTCGCCACATCCTGGCATTGGCCGGCGAACGGCCGCTGCTGCTCAGCGAGTTCGGGCTTTCGGCCGGCATCCACGGCGAACAAGCCCAAGCCGAGTCGGTGCAATGGCAGATCGAGGAGCTCGTACACCACGGCGCCGCTGGCGGCACCGTGTTCTCCTGGACCGACGAGTGGGCTGTCGCCGACGCCCCGGTCGACCATTGGCAGTTTGGTGTCACCCGGGTCGACCGAACCCTCAAACCTGCGGCCCATGGGGTCGCAGGCTGGCCGCAGTCACCGGCGCCGATCGACCCACCGCCGCGGGTCAGCGTCGTCATCTGTGCCTACAACGAATCGGTTCACATCGAGCCCTGTATCAGATCGGTGCTAGCCAGCGCGTACCCCGACGTCGAGGTGATCGTCTGCGACGACGGATCGTCGGACGACACCGCCGACAAAGCCAGCCGGTACCCGGTGAAGCTTCTCCGGCTCGGACGCGGCGGGCTCAGCGCGGCCCGCAACGAAGGGATGCGAGCGGCGACCGGTGACATCGTCGCCTACCTCGACGCCGATGCCGAGGCCGACCCGCGGTGGATTCCTCAACTCGTTAGAGCCTTCGACTCCCCCGCCGTGGTTGCTGCCGGCGGACCAAACCATCCGTTCGAACCGATCGGTCTGGTTGAAGCCGCTGTCGCGGCCTCGCCCGGCAACCCGCGCGAGGTGTTGGTGAGCGACACCCGAGCCGAACACATCGCCGGCTGCAATATGGCCTTCCGCCGCAAGGACCTGCTGAAAGCGAACGGTTTCGACGTGGCGTATCGAACCGCCGGTGACGATGTCGACCTGTGCTGGCGCCTCCTGGATGCCGGCCACGAGATTGCGTTTGCGCCGACCGCAACGATCGAACATCACCGGCGAGGAACGGTCCGTGGCTATCTACGACAGCAGCGCGGCTACGGCCGGGCCGAGCGGATGCTGCAAGGACCCCACCGCCACCGCTTCAACCGTCTCGGCCAGGCTAGGTGGCGAGGCGTGGTCTACGGCGGGCTCTCCCTGCCCCGCCGCTTGCTCGGTGCCGTGGTCTATCACGGCTCGCTCGGGCTGGAGCCGTTCCAACCCAAGACCCGGCATCGCGGCGAGTCGGCATATGCCCTGCTGCTTGCTCTGCTCCCGGCCCTCGTCGTTTTGCTCGCCGTGGCCGTGCTGACCGGGGCCTTCATCTCCTCGGCACCCCTGGCGATTGGTACCGGTTCGGCGCTGCTGGCGCTGATCGGCGGGACCGCTGCTATCGCCTACGTGAAATGCGACGTACCACCGTGGGTTTCGGAGAAGGTCCGGTTTCGTTCGCTGGTCGCCTTCTTCCACGTGGCGCAGCCCCTGGTGCGATTCTGGGGTCGGCTGACCACCCGCCCCCTTCCGTCCACGAAACCGCCGGTTCAGATGTGGCGGGGCGACCGGCTCGACTTCATCGACTCGGTGGCCCGCCGCGCTCAGGAGCTGGGGTGGAAAGTCGCCTACGGCGGTCCGTCCGATGCTCACGATCTCGTGGCCGTTCGGGGTTTCACTTCCCTGCGGGGCCACTTCGCCGTGGTATGGAACTGGACGCCCCGTTGGCGGGTGCGGGTGAGGCCTCGCCTGGTTGCGATGGCGTTGCTGAGCGTGCCGCTTGCTCTGGGTGCGGTCACGTCGCCGGCGGCGGCACTGACCCTCGCCGGCATTGCCGCACTCGTCGTGGCAGCCGATCTGTGGTGGGCCCGTCGGCGCTTCCAGGCCCTGATCGCCGAGGCCGTCAAGGGTTCAGAGGTCCACGTGATCGACCTCACCCAGCTCGAGAACAAGCCCGAAATCCAAACCCCGGTGGCGGTCGAACGGTGAACACACGCCGCGAGCAGACCCGTCGTCGGCTGATCGTAAATGCCGACGACTTCGGGGCGAGTGAGGGCATCAACCGCGGGATCATCACGGCTCACGACGAGGGAATCGTCACCAGCACAAGCCTGATGGTGAGGATGCCGGCCACCCAGCACGCTGCGAGCTTGGGTCGGGAGCGAACGAGCCTTTCGATCGGGCTCCACATCGACCTGACCGGCGAGGGTACGCCGGCGCCGGCCGATATCAACGACCCAGCGGCGTGCCGCAACGAGATCCGTGCCCAGGTCGACTCGTTCACCGAGCTGATGCAGCGGCCGCCGAGCCATCTCGACGCCCATCACAACATCTATCGACGCTCCCACCTCGAGGAGGTCTTTGTCGAGCTGGCCGACGAGCTCGGTGTGCCGCTTCGGGAGCATTGCCAGGTTCGGTACTTCCCCGACTTTTATGGCCAGTGGGATGACGGCGAGACCCACCTCGAATGGATCAGCCCTCAGAACCTAACCTGGATGATGGATCACAAGATCGGACCCGGCATCACCGAGCTCAGTTGCCATCCCGGTTATGTCGATCAAGCTCTCGAGTCGCCCTATCACGTCGAGCGCGAAGCCGAGCTTCGCAGCCTGTGTGATCCCGCCGTCGTGGCGCACGTGCATCGGTCCGACTTCGAGCTCTGCAACTACGACGACCTCCGCCACGAGGTCATGGCCGGTGTCGAATGACGGTCCGACGGCGCATCGAGCTGCTCCGCACCTATGTCGGAGCCCAATGGCCACACCTTGGCCTGCTGATGCTCGCCTCGTTTGTGCCAGCGTTGTTGACTGCTCTAGAGCCACTGGCCATGAAGCTCCTCATCGACAATGCGCTCGGCGGCCAGGCCCTCTCGGGAATCGCAGCAGAGGTCGTCGATGGAGTCGGGCTTTCAGAAGAGCCCCGTAGCCTGGTCATCGCAGCTGCGGTCTTCGCCCTGGCCACCACGCTCGGCTCCTACCTGACATCCGACGGCATCGGCATGTACTGGGAGTGGGTGGGAGCGCGGATGGTGCGAAACGTCGCCCGCGATGTCTTCGACGCACTCCAGCACCTGCCACCCAGTTTCCACGCCAGAACGGCGAGCGGTGACGCCCTGAGCAGAGTCATCACCGATGCGAGCTCGGTCTACACCGCAACGAGCGTTCTGATGGTCTCGCCCGCCATCCACGTGATCACCATCGCCACTGTCGGGTGGGCCGCTTGGTTGCTCGACCCAGGGCTGATGATCGTGATCCTGTGCTTCGCCGCCTTCACCGCCGCCGGCTCACGATGGCTGAGCAACCGGCTGAAACGAATGGCCGCCTACGCCCGACGGCAGCAGGTGGCCGTGGTGTCGTTCGTGTCCCAGGTCGTAAGGTCGCTGCCGCTCGTCCAGGCCTACACCGCCGAGCGTCAGAACCTGCGCACCTTCCGGTCCTTCACCGATCGCTCGCTCAACGCATCGAGGCGAGTCACCCTGTTCGAGTCGTCGGCCGATGCGATCAGCGCAGTGGTCGGCGTCTTTGCGGTGGCTGCCGTTGTGGTGCTCGGCGGTCAGAGCGTGATCGACAACCGACTATCGGTCGGCGACGTCGTGGTGTTCATCGCCTACACCAGGGTCCTCGACGCCAACTTCCGGGCCCTGTTGTCGCTCGGTCGCCAACTTCGGCTGGCCGACGTCGGACTGGAACGGGTTGATGAGATCATCACCTGCGACGAACGACTCCTAGATCCAGCCGACCCGATTCCACTCCTCCGGGGTCGAGGCGGCGCATCGGTCCGTTTCGACAACGTGACCTTCGGATACGACCCGGCCGATCCCATTCTCAAGAACGTCAGCTTCGAGGTGGAGCCGGGCGAGACCATCGCCATCGTCGGAGAGTCGGGCGCCGGCAAGTCGACCCTGATCGGGCTGCTGTCGCGCCTGTTCGATCCCGACTCGGGCCGGGTGTTGATCGACGGTGTCGATCTGCGCGACGCCACCATCGACGACGTCCGTCGCTCGGTGTCGGTCCTTCGTCAGGAACCGCTGCTGCTCCCACTCTCGGTGCGGTCGAACATCGCCCTGGGCCGACT
>JABDJU010000062.1 GCA_013003325.1 Acidimicrobiales bacterium | reverse complement strand
GGGCTGTCTGGGCTCGTCGATCAAAGCTCCACAACTCACAGATCGCCAGTAGCATAGCCAGTATATGACCAATGTCGAGCAAGTAGAACTTTCCGAGCCGGTGGCCTACGCCGTGATCACCTATCTCGGACCGGTCGCCCCCCATTGGGATATCCGGGCCAACTACGGAGATCCTGCCCTCATCGAGGCCTTTCGGAGCCGGGTAAATGCCCGTCTGTTGCTCATCCCCCGCCACGATCCCCAGTTCAACCGCAACAAGCTGCGGGTCAACCGAGACGCCGAACGAGAACTGATCAAGCTCGACTGGGATCTTGGCGATGTGATTGAAGAGGCCGGCGCCGGGCGCCCGCCCTCCGAGGACCCTCGACGCCCTCGGAACTGAACTTCTTTCAACCCAGCGGAGCGCACATGGCCGAACTGATAGGTGTCGACCTCGGTGGCACGAAGATCTTGGCCCGCTTCATCGATCCCGAGACCGGCGAAGGACGGGGCAGGGTCAAGCGGCCCACCCCCAAAACCGGTCCAGCCGATGTGCTGAAAAAGGTTGCCGAGGTCGTCGACGAGCTCGATCCGCAACGGTCGGCGCCGGCTGTCGGTATCGGTGTGCCCGGCCTGGTCACCGAATCGGGGGTGGTCACGCTCTGCCCCAACATCGATGGCTGGGACTCCGAAGTCGATGTGGCCAAAATCCTTCGCAAACGGCTGAAGCGGCCGGTGGCGGTCGGCAACGATGTCAACGTCGGGGCTCTGGCCGAGCATCGGGTCGGCGCTGGTCGCGGTTTCAAAGACATGGCCACCGTGTTCGTCGGCACCGGCGTCGGTGGCGGCCTGGTGCTGAACAATCGGCTGGTCGCAGGGACCAGAGGCATGGCCGGCGAGATCGGCCACGTCACCACCCACCCCGGCGGCAGGAAGTGCGGCTGCGGCAAGAGGGGGCATATGGAGGCCTATGCGGGCCGGGCCGGTCTCGAAGCCGAGGCCCGCCGTCGCCATGCTGCCGGCGACAAGAACATGCTGGTCAAGCAGGCCGGCGACGGCCGGATCAAGAGCAGCTTCATCGCCACTGCGATCGAGGCCGAGGATCCGGTCACGCTCGAACTGATCGAGGATGCGGTGCAGGCGTTGGCGATGGCCATCGGATCGATGGCGACCCTGCTCGACCTGCCCCTCATCGTGTTGGGCGGTGGGGTGGTCGATCGTCTGGGACAGGACTTCCTCGACAGAATTCATCGTTCCAAGGCCTTCGGCGGGTTTGGCAATCACGTGTGTGAGCTCCGCCTGGCCCAGCGGCTCGACGACGCCGGCGTGGTCGGGGCCGCCATCCTCGCCGCCGACGCCTGCGGCTGATCACGATCAGCTCGAACTCGCTCGGAGAAGCTCCAACAAAACGTCAGCAGCCGGATGGTCGAGCCGGTCGTCGCGTTGCACACCGATCAACCAGCGGTCGAGCAGCGGAGCCCGCCGGGCCCTGTGCAGCGGATCGGGTCCGCTCTCGGCCTGGCTCACCGGCAGCACGGTCCATCCCATCCCTAAGCGCACCATCTGTTGGAGAACCTCGGGCTGATGCGATTCGGCTACCACCTCGAAAGGAGCGCCGAGGTCGGCCAGGCGCGCCGCGATGAGCGATCGGGTGTGCGACGAGGGAGGGAAACATACGAAGGGGCCCCACCGATCAGGCGGGGTCTTGGCGCTGGCCTCGGGCGGTCGATACACCGCCAAGGGCTCGGAGAGAAGCCTGGTGGCGCTCAGCCCAGGCGTGGGATCGGGGGTCTCGACCACGACCGCCACATCGAGTTCTCCGTTGGCGACTCGGCCCACCAGCTCCGAAGACGGCGCGACCACCAGATCGAGCTGCACATCGGGCCGGCTCCCGGCAAAGGCTTGCACTGTGGTGGGGAAGTGATGGATGGCGGCCACGTCGATCAGTCCCAGCCGGACCCGCCCCGCTCGCCCGGCGCGCCGACTATCGGTCCAACGGATCAGGTCGTCGGTCTGCACCAGAACCGAACGGGCGTAGGCAAAGACCGGCTCGGCCTCTGGGCGGGGGAGGCGTCGGCGACCTTCACGGACGAACAGCTCAAGACCGAGGCGGCGTTCGAGTTCGGCGACTCCCTGCGACAACGCCGAGGGGGTCACGTGTAGGTCGGCTGCTGCCGCAGCCCATGAGGGTTGCTCTTGAATCGCGACCAGGTAGGCCAGTTGTTGCAGCGAGATGTGGGGGATATCGGGCAACGTGGCTCCTTCGGAGCATCGTTCAGCTGTCGTATGAATAGATGAGAATATCTTAAGTGAATATCGTGACCGTTTAGATTCTTTAGAATAAGCGGATCATGACTGAGAACCCCGTCCCCACCCACTCCGTACCCGAACGGCATGGCCGTCTGGGCATTCTGATGCCAGGACTCGGCGCCGTCTCCTCCACCCTCATCGCCGGTGTCATCGCAGCACGCAATGGCAGCGTGGCCCCGATCGGGTCGCTCTCCCAGATGGGCCGCATCCAAGCGGACCCCGCCGACCCGGCTTCGGACAAACCGCTGATCCGCGACTTCGTTCCCCTGGCCCACCTCGACGATCTGGTCTTCGGCGGCTGGGACCCGATCTCGGCCAACGCTCTCGAGGCAGCCCAGGTCGCAAACGTGCTCCAGGGCCCCGATCTGGCAGCGATCTCCTCCGAACTCGAAGGCGTCGTCGCCATGGATGCGGTCTTCGATCAGCGGTGGGTGAGCCGGCTGGAAGGGGTACGGGTAAAGGACCTCACCAGCAAGTGGGATCAGGCGATGGCTCTGATGGATGACATCGAACGGTTCCGAAGCGAGAACGCCTGCGATCGTCTGGTGATGGTGTGGTGTGGCTCGACCGAGGCCTACTCCGAACCGACCGAGGTGCATATGTCGCTCGACGCATTCGAGCAGGGCCTCAAGGACAACGACGACAGCATTGCGCCGAGTCAGATCTATGGCTATGCCGCCCTCCAGAGCGGTGTGCCGTTCTGCAACGGGGCCCCCAACCTGACCCTCGACTTCCCCGGCATGGTCGAACTGGCCGAGACGCGGGGTGTGCCGATCTGCGGCAAGGACTTCAAGACCGGCCAGACCCTGATGAAGACGCTGATCGCTCCCGGTTTGAAGAGCCGCCAGCTCGGCCTCAACGGTTGGTTCAGCACCAACATCCTTGGCAACCGCGACGGCGAGGTGCTCGACGCTCCGGAGAACTTCAAAACCAAGGAAGTCTCCAAGCTCGGGGTCCTCGGCTCGATTCTGGAGCCCGAAGCCAATCCGGAGCTGTACGGCGACATCGAGCACGAGGTGCGCATCAATTACTACAAGCCTCGCGGCGACAACAAAGAGGGATGGGACGCCATCGACATCTTCGGTTGGCTGGGCTACGAGATGCAGATCAAGATCGACTTCCTGTGCCGCGACAGCATCCTGGCCGCCCCGTTGGTGCTCGACATGGCTCTGTTCATGGACCTCGCCGCCCAGCGGGGCGAGAGCGGCATCCAGGAGTGGATGAGCTTCTACTTCAAGGCGCCGCAGTTCGAAGAGGGGTCGGTGACCGAGCACGACCTGTTCGCTCAGGAGCGCATGCTTCACGCCAAGCTGCGCGAGTTCGCCGGCTGAACCGGCGGTGTTCACCGCGTTTTATTAGATGACCCCCACGTTACGAATTGACGTCACGACCGAGCAGAGCTAGGCGTAACGCTCTATCGTTCTCACCGCCCGCGAATGGTGGGCCTTCAGGCGGTGCGCGAGGACGCGCGTCGTTTGATGGGGAGAGGTTCCGGAAATGCCGGAATCCAGAATAAAGAAAGGGTCGCAATGCGACTTTCCAGCTTGAAGAGCCTCCTTGCTCTGCTGTTTGCCTTTGCCTTGGTGGCAGCAGCGTGTAGTGGAGACGACACCGCATCCGATGATGGTGAAGAAGAAACCACCACCACCGCTGCCGCCTCCGACGACGGGGGAGACGACTCCGCCGATGATTCGATGGAGGAAGACGACTCGATGGAAGAGGACGACGGCGCCATGGCCGACCTGTCCGGCACCACGGTCACCATCTCCGGTCCGGAGAACTCCGAAGTTGACGTGGGCGCCATGCAGACCGCTCTCGATGCCTTCGCCGCCGAGAACGACATGACCATCCTCTACTCTGGTTCACGTTCGTTCTCCGACGACATCGGCGTCCAGGCTGAGGCCGGCACCGCGTCGGACCTGGCCATCTTCCCCCAGCCGGGCAAGGTCGCCGACTTCGCTCGTGACGGCTTCCTCGTGCCGGTTCCTGCCGACACCGTGGCCGTGGCCAACAGCAACTGGTCCCCCGACTGGACCGGCTTCGGTACCGTCGACGGCGAAGTGTTCGCCGTTCCTTCCAAGGCCGACCTGAAGTCGCTCGTGTGGTACCAGCCGGCCCGCTTCGAAGCCAAGGGCTACAGCGTTCCCGAGACCTGGGACGAGTTCAAGACCCTCGCCGACGAGATGATCGCGAACGGCGATACCCCGCTTTGCGTGGGCATCGAGTCCGGTGGCGCCACCGGTTGGGCCTTCACCGACTGGATGGAAGACCTCATGCTTCGTTTCCACGGACCTGATGTCTATGACCAGTGGGTCAACCACGACATCCCCTTCAACGACCCCCGCGTCGTCGAAGTGATGCAGGAGATCCTGGACCTCTGGAACACCCCCGGAATGGTCTTCGCCTCGGGCGGCACCATCGCCACCACGCCCTTCGCCGAGAACGCTGAGCCTCTCGTCGACGGCACCTGCATGATGCACCGTCAGGCCAACTTCTTCGCCGGAAACTTCCCCGAGGGCACGCCAGCCAACGACGGCAGCGAAGGCGCAGTGAACGCGTTCTACTTCCCGACCGTCGACGGCTCCCGCCCGATCCTCGTGGCTGGAACCCTGGTGTCGTCGTTCCGTGACGCTCCCGAGGTCTGGGCCGTCATGGAGTACATGACCAGCGCCGAGTACGCGAACATCCGTCAGGAGACTCAGGTTGCCACCCTCGGTGGCTCGACCTCGGGCTTCCTCTCCGCAGTCAACGGCTGGGACTCGGCCAACCTCAACGACCTGGAGAAGAGCTTCCTCCAGATCTTTGCAGACGCCGAGTCGGCTCGCTTCGACGCTTCGGACCTGATGCCCGCCGCCGTCGGCTCGGGAACCTTCTGGACCGAGGGAACCGCGGCGGTGAACGGTGACAAGACCGCTCAGGAAGCGGCCGACGCCATCGAGGCCAGCTGGCCGTAAATCGGTTCGATCCGGTGATCCGGGTCTACTGACAAAAACATGTGACGGAGCGTCGGCCCTCGGGGTCGGCGCTCCGCCCGTTTTGTGGCTCCGACGGAGCGGTTTGACTGAGGTCGGTTGCGACAATCTGAAAACGGAGTTGGCGAAGGCGGTGTGATCCCTGCCACACTGCTCGGCGGGAGGGATGTGAATTGGGAGCTCTAGAGGCAATCGGCCGTGTTGTCGTCACCGTTCTGTTGGCCGGTGGCATCGGGTTGATCGTGCGGACCTTGGTCTCGCGGATGGTGGGCGAGAAACGTATACGACTTGCCGATGCGGTTGGTGCCATCGTCGGTCTCTACATGATCTTCTATCTTCTTGGCGATCGGACCACGAGGTTCCTCGACTCCGGTGAGGCGGCCAAGGCCGCTTCCACGCTCTGGGGTGTGGTGTTGGGTGTCTCGGTCAGCGCCGCGCTGTTCGTCGGCGCCAACGTGCTGTTCAACCAAGCATCGAAGAACTACACGATGTTCAAGACCGCCCTTGGCGCCTTGTTCGGGTTCGTCACCTTCGGCTTGCTCGATGGCAACCGACTGATTCAATGGGTCCAGGGTAGGGAGTCCGTGGCCGACGGTCTGCACGATGTCGTCAATGCCAACAGCTTCACGCTGTTTCTCTTCTCGTCGCTGATCATGGCGGCAATCGCCTCGGCCTATGGGTTCGCCTACGGAATCACCAAGGACGAGCCGGTCCGGTTCATGTCGATCGCGGCCGGCGTGGGAGCCGGTCTCGGGGCGCTCTGGGGCCTGTTTTTTGCCGAGCGGATCCCGGTCGACACCGCCATCAATGTCATCTGGACGCCGTTGCTCGGTGCTCTCTTGGGTGGTGCGCTCGGCTACGTGCTATCGCGGCTCGACCAACCGCTACGCCTCGCGGTGGGCGCCGCCGGCGGCGCCGGACTCGGTGCGTTGATCGGCGGGCTGATGTTCCAAGCCGTTTCACCTCGATTGGAGGTCACCTCGTTCATCGTGTGGACCGTTCTGGTGGCGGCGATCGGCGCCGGTATCGCCCGCCTGCGGGGCACGTCGGTGGTCAATGGCGCATTGACGGGCGCAACTATCGGGTGGGTGATCGGCGCATTCGTGGTCACCGGTACCGGCGGGCCACGGATGGAAGCGATCGGTGCCTGCGTGGTCACCGGAGCCCTGGCCGGCGGTCGATTTGGCTCATCACCTCTGCCGTCCGACGTGCAGCGCACCGACATCGAAAACCGCTCACGCGGCCCGATCTTCCTGGCCCCGGCCGCGTTCTTCATCGGCGCCGGCCTCATCATCCCGCTCATACGAACGATTTACCTCAGCTTCACCGAGTCGGTCCGTCGTGAAGGCATCCGTGGCCGCTTCACCGAATACGCCGGCCTCAAGAACTACCGCGAGATATTCCTGGAGAATCCGACCAGCTTCGACGTGGGCGAATGGGACACGATGTTCACCTCGGCTCCGTTCCAGCTCGGCCTGCTCTTCGTCGTCGCCGCGCTGGCCATCGGGGTGAGCGTTGGACGGCGATCCGGCAACAGCGTCGGCGGGTCGAACTGGCTCGTCCCGTTCCTCGGCATCCTGGCGCTCATAACGGCCTTCTTCGAGCTTCGGTTCATCACCTCCGATGGCACCGAGTCGGCCCAGAGCGACGTGGTCGAGGCGGCGAGCACACCGATTTGGCGATACGGCTACCTGATCCTGTTCGCCCTGGCCGGCGTGGCCCTGCTCTACGCCGCAGTCACCCGCCGGGGCGCAGCCGCAACGACCGGCACCGGGCATCAGTTCGATTTGGCCGGCGGTCAGGGTGGTGTGTTCGCCCTCGGTCTGTTCCTGGTCGTCACGGGTGTGTTCGCCTCGCTGCGGGGAACGATCTTCAACAGCCTCTGGTGGGTGTTCACCGTTACCGTCCTGTCCACGGTCATGGGCCTCGCCGTGGCGGCGCTGGCCGATCGGGCCAAGATGGAAAACGTCGCCAAGTCGATCATCTTCATGCCGCTGGCGATCTCATTCGTCGGCGCCGGCATCATCTGGCGGTTCATGTTTATCGCCCGTCCCGAGGGCCGCCCCCAGACCGGCGTGTTGAATTGGACCTGGCTCAAGATCGGCGACCTCGCCAACTCCGACTGGAAGTGGCTCGGGGTTCTCGTGCTTCTGGCGCTGGTGGCCGCCGCGCTGTCGATGTCGTGGGTCGGCTACAAGAAGAACGCAAGCGGATTGATAGGGACGGGAATCGGGCTGGCCCTGCCATTGCTGTGGCTCACCTGGCGACTGGCCGACGGACGACTGGGCGGCGTCGGCGAGCGGGTGCTCGATCGCACGTTGTTCTTCATCTCCGACGATCTGCCTTACAACAACCTCTGGCTGATGGTTGTGCTGATCTGGATCCAGACCGGCTTCGCCATGGTGATCTTCAGCGCCGCCATCAAGGCGGTTCCATCGGAATTCATCGAAGCGGCCAAGGTCGATGGGGCCACCGATGCCTCGATCTTCTGGCGGATCATCGTTCCTTCGATCCTGCCCACGATCGGCGTTGTCACCACAACTCTGATCGTCACGGTGCTGAAGGTGTTCGACATCGTGCGGGTGATGACAAACGGCAACTTCGAAACCCAAGTCATCGCGAACGAGATGTTCGTCCAAGCGTTCAGCAACCGAAACGTGGGCCTCGGTTCGGCCCTTGCGGTGGTGCTGTTCGTGTCGGTGGTCCCGGTCGTGTTCGTGAATGTTCGTCGGCTCCAGCACGAGGAGGGCTGAGATGGCAGTAGTAGACATCGCACCAGATCGAGCGGCCGCCGCCGCATCGGCCGAACCCGCCTCGGGCCTGATCGGCGGGATATATCGATTCCTGTCGGCCATCCCCACCTGGATCCTGTGGCTCGTCGTCATCATCTGGACCACACCGACCCTCAGCCTCTTCGTCAACTCGTTCCGAGGGCGCGACGATCAACGCTCCAGCGTGTTTTGGGGCATTACGCCGAGCCAGTTCTCGCTCGAGAACTACGACGCGGTGTGGAACTCCCAGGCCTCAGGTGGCTTGCGAGAAGGGTTCGTGAACTCCTTCGCTATCGCCATTCCGGCCACCATCATTCCGATCGCCATCGCCGCCTTTGCCGCATATGCGTTCGCCTGGATCGACTTCAGAGGTCGGGAGGGGATGTTCATCGGCCTGGTGTCGTTGCTGGCGATCCCCAACCAGGTGGCCCTGTTGCCGCTGCTGCAGACCTTCGCCTCGGGGGCTCACCTCACGATCCCGTGGACCGAGAAAACCGTCACCTTGATCCCCGATCTCGGGCTTCAAGGCACCAGCCATGCTGTCTGGCTGTCACACACGTCGTTTGCGTTGCCCTTCGCCGTGTTCTTGCTGCACAACTACATGAAGTCCCTGCCCGCAGACATCTTCGAGAGTGCCCGAATCGACGGTGCCGACCATTTCACGATCTTCTGGCGGCTGGTGCTGCCGCTGTCGGTGCCTGTATTGGCGGCCTTCGGCATCTTCCAGTTCCTGTGGACCTGGAACGACTTCCTGATCGCCACGACGATGCTCGGCTCGGCCGGCGGCGGTAACACCCCGCTGACGATCCGCATCGCCGCCCTGGTTGGCGAATTTGGCCGAAACGAGCACCTGCTCACCGCCGGCGCATTCGTGATGTCGGCAGTTCCGTTGCTGGTGTTCTTCGCCCTCCAGAAGTACTTCGTGCGAGGTCTGCTAGCCGGCTCGGTGAAGGGCTAGCCCCACCCGTTCAGGGAAGGAAGAGCGCCGCCCACCACAGGGTCGGATTCCCGACCGGGCTGTTCAACTGGCGAATCAGATCGGCACCGTCGCGAGCTGCACCGTGGGGTGCCATGGCGACGTGGACCTCCGCACCGAGTGGGTTGGAGAGTCCGGGACCGTTTGCTGCAGCTTGTCCGAGGCGGACCTTCCCGCTCATTCGGAGCCGGGTTCGGTAAGCGATCTCGCCGTCGACCTGGTACACGCTCCCCCCGACGCCGACATTTCCGACATCGTCGCCGTCGCATACGCCGTCGCTGCACAGTTCGGGATTGTCGAACACAAAAAGCCAGAGTGTGAACACTTCATCGTCACCCGGTTCCAGAGGCGGGTGCGGCGGTGCGCCAGGCGGGACCATGTCCGGGGTTGGGTAGACGTACGAGCCTGACTCAGGGGTCTTGACGCTCCACCAGACCTCGAGGGAGTGATCCATACGTTGCAGGTATGCCCCTCGACTCTGATAGACGTCGCCGCCCCCCTGGACCATCACATCGGCTCGACGGTGGATGACGCGGCTGTTCCCGGCCGCCTGTGCGACCCCGGCGGCGATGGTCGCACACGCAACTGCGATGGTGAGCATCGTTGCGACGCGTCGCCTCGCTCGATTTCGCACCTCGGTGTCCTGTTTCGTTGTCATCGGAGTTCCTTTCGTCTGCCGCTCGTCAGAGCGAGTCGCGTCTCCGAGCTTCGTTGCGCGACCTTGCCGATTCCTGAACGAAGGCCCCGATCGGCGACCATCTGCAGAGATTGGAACGCGATGACCATGGGTTTCGCGCGTTAAGCCAACAACAAGGTCGACCGTGTCACCTATCCATGAGAGGATCAGGCCGGGCCTCCAACGGGAGACACGATGGACTATCGCATCCTGGGCCAACTCGAAGTTATTGACGCAGGGACACGAATCGATCTCGGCTATCGGCAACAGCGCGAGCTGCTCGCTCTCTTCTTGCTGGAGCGCAACCATGTCGTTTCGACCGACCGGATTCTGGAGGTGCTGTGGCCCGAGAACCCCGCAGGAAAGGAGCGGACGCTCTGGGTGTACATCTCTCGGCTGCGGTCGATCCTCGAGCCCGGCCGCGAGGCCCGCACCAGGAGCCACGTTCTGGTCACGTGCGAACACGGGTATTCCCTTGCGATCGAGCCAGTCGACATCGACGCCGGACGGTTCGAACGTCTGGTTCATGCCGGTGGCAGCCTGGTGGAGGTCGATCCCCAGCGAGCCAGCGCACTGCTCAGAGACGGGCTGGCGCTGTGGCGTGGGTCGGTGCTGGAGGGATTCGAATACGAGGACTTCTCGCAGGCCGAGGGTGCCCGGCTGGAGGAACTTCGACTGGTGGCGTTGGAGGATCAAATCGACGCTGACATTCGTTCCATGCGCCATCGCGAGATGCTCGGTAATCTCGAAAAGCTCACACGCGAGCACCCGCACCGAGAGCGGTTGGTGGCGTTGCAGATGATCGCGTTGTACAGATCAGGACGGCAGGCCGATGCGCTCCGAGCGTTCGCGCACTACCGGCGGCTGCTCGGCGAGGAGTTCGGCATCGAGCCGTCGCCTGACCTGAGACGGGTTGAAGAACAGGTTCTCGCCCACGACGTTCGGCTTTCGACCGGCCCGCGAGCGCCAGATGCCAATGGGCCCGAACCCAGACTGCAGCCCGGTGCGAAGTGCGCCCGGCGAGACGCCTTCTCCAGCGTTTCATGGCCGCGATGGCACCACCAATGACGACCTGATCCCGGCCTAGAGACCCATTCGGCTCATGCCGATTCACCCTTGCCGAGCCCTAGGGTCGCGCCGGTACCTTCGGTGTGCAAACGACGGTCTATTGGGTGTTCAGGCGGCACGAACGGTGGGTTACATGAAGACACGTAGGGGCGCGAGCCGTGCCCTCACAGCGCTGGTGATGGGAATCGCAACGCTTGTTGCGATCGTCTGGGCGGCGGCGCCGGTGGATGCCGAGATCGCATCGACCCCCAACAACAACTACTGGGGAGTCGCCGGGCTGGGACCCTCCCAGACCACCGACTTCAACGCCCAGGTCTTCGCCATCGAACAGATCGGGAACGTGATGTATGTGGGCGGCAAGTTCACCGACGTGCGGGGTGGTGCTGCGCTCTACCCCCGGCCCTACATCGCAGCCTTTGAAGCCAGCACCGGTCGCTGGCTCGACTGGTGGACCCCCGACATCAATGCCCCCGTGTTCGCCCTCAGAGCGTCACCCGATGAATCGACCCTCTTCGTCGGCGGCGAGTTCACATCGG
>JABDJU010000054.1 GCA_013003325.1 Acidimicrobiales bacterium | reverse complement strand
TGCCCGCGTCGAGGAGGCTCTGGCCGCCGTCGATGCGGTGGAGCTGCGGCACCGGACACCTCACCACCTCAGCGGAGGCGAGAAGCGTAGGGTGGCGATCGCCACCGTGCTCGCTATGCACCCGGACCTGCTCGTGCTCGACGAACCGGCCAGCGGCCTGGATCCGGCCGGCCGGCGAGAGCTGATCGACCTGTTGAAATCGCTCGACCTGACCCAGCTCGTGGTCACTCACGACCTGCCGCTGGCTCTGGAGCTGTGCCCCCGGTCGGTCATCTTGAACGCCGGAGTGGTTGTCGCCGACGGCTCGACCCGTGATCTTCTGGCCGACGGCGAGCTTCTGGCCCGACACCGCCTGGAGCTGCCGTACGGATTCGGACCACTCAAAGGAAAGCACAGCGCGTAGATCCATCGACAAGTTTGGCTCAGGTCGGCGGCGGTTCACGTCGATGTCCAAGCATGAACAACACAGAGATCGCCCGAACGCGTAGTAACCAAGAGTCGAGACCGCGTTGGACCGGTGTCGGCGAAAGCGTGACCGCAGATTCCTACGCCGCCGGGGCTGAGGCGGCGGCCGACGCTCTCGTCGACGACGAGGTCGCACTGCTGATCGTGTTCTGTGGACATCAGCACAACTACCGGGAGCTCGTGTCCGGCATCCAGTCGGTGACCGACGGCAACGCCCAAATCGTCGGCTGCACAACCGGAGGAGAGATCGCCCTCGGCGGCGTTCGCGACGGCTCGGTCGTGATCATGGCCATCGGCGGATCCGGACTCGCCGTTGCGGCCGAGATCGCACATCGCGAGACCGATGATCTGCGTTCGGCTGGTGAGTATGTCGCGGGCGCCGTGGACAAGGTCGACGATCTCGGCCATACCGTGCTCATGTTGTTGTCCGACGGGCTCGCCGGCGACCAGCAGGAAGTTGTACGGGGCGCCTATGCCCGAGTTGGCGCGCCCATACCCCTGGTAGGCGGCTGCGCCGGAGACGGGCTCGAGATGACCAAGACCACCCTGTTCGCGACCGAGCCTGACGGCACATGCGTGACGGATGTTCCTGTGGTCGGTGTGGCGATCTCATCGATCGCACCGATGGGCATCGGTGTCGAGCACGGCTGGGAACCGGTCGGCGAGGCGGTTCTCATCACCAGATCACAGGGCAACACCGTCTACACGATTGACGAAGAGCCAGCTCTCGACCGTTACCTACGGTTACACGGGGCACCGCTGGATCTCGCCGACGACCACGAGGCGTTCACCAGGTTCGCCGCCACCCATCCGCTGGGCGTCGTGCGGCGAAGCGGGAATGAGGTTCGCTTCATCTTCGGCGCCGACCCCGAACTTCGAACGATCACATCAATCGCCGCCGTGCCCAGCGGTTCGATGGCTTGGGCTATGCAGGGAACTGCTGATTCGATCCTGGAGGCAACCGACGCCGCCTGTACTGCAGCAATCGAACAACTCGACGGTCCCCCCGTGGGCTTGCTCGCGTTCGACTGTGTGGCTCGGCGCGGCCAGCTCAACCAGGAACAGATCTATCAGGGCCTCGACAGCCTCCAGGCCAAGGTTGGGGCCCCGATCGCTGGCTTCTACACCTACGGCGAGTTCGCTCGTGTGAAGGGGGCCTCGGGCTTTCACAACCAGACGCTGGTCACGCTGGCGATCGGATAGCAATGAGCACGTGGGCCCTCATCAGCTTGACCGAGGTCATTGCCGCGGTCAGCCGACCTGACGTCGAACCCGACATCGCGGACACGGTCCGCCGGGTCAGCGAGACACTGGACGCCGAAGTCGCGGCCGTCATCAGCGAGACCGGTGTTCGATCCGCCCTAGGATTCGGGTCGACCGAGAACTGCCCAGTCAAGGAGCTACTTGTCCTGGCGGAATCGAATTCGCCTGCGGGTCACCTCAGCGGCATCGGACCGGTTCACCTGGCGACGGCACACATCGAAGGATCGGGCATGAGCCTGCTGCTCGCTCGCACCGAAGAGCGCTTCTCTCCCGACGAGGTCGCCTTCGTGCGGGCGGTCGGTCGCGTGCTGGGTTTGTCGGCCAAGATGCGGGAGGCGCTCGAAGCGGAACGGATCGCTGTTGATCGTGAGCGACACCTGGCTCAGCACGACGCTCTGACGGGACTTCCGAATCGCACGACGATCGAGCGAACCCTGACGACCAAGCTGCATCCGAGTCGAACCCAAACGGTTACCGCGCTGTTCGTCGACCTCGACAATTTCAAGTTGACCAATGACACCCTGGGTCACGCGTTCGGCGACGAAGTGCTCATGGTCGTCGGGAACCGACTTGGCAGCGTCGTCCGCCGAGGAGACACCATCGGGCGGTTGTCGGGCGACGAGTTCGTGGTGATCTGCACCGACATCGCAGAGCGAGCGGCCCAGAATCTTGCCGCTCGAATTCAGGAAGCCATCAGCCAGCCGATTCGTCACGGGCACTCTGACCACGTGATTTCGGCTTCGGTAGGGATTGCCACCGCACGACCCGGAGACTCGCCCGAACAACTGGTCAGCAACGCCGACCTCGCCATGTACCGGGCAAAGCAACGGGGCCGGGCACGAATCGATGTGTTCGACGCTGCGCTGCGAGCCGATCTCGAAAACCGGGTCTCGATCGGGCAGGAACTGCGGCGCGCAACTCGCAACGGCGAGTTCGTGGCCTACCTGCAGCCGGTTGTCACCCTGCCCGAGGGCGAGGTGGTCTCGTATGAGGCGCTGGTGCGCTGGGCCCATCCCAGCCGCGGGATCGTTTCGCCCGCCGAGTTCATTCCGGCCGCAGAAGACTCCGGGCTGGTCATCAGCATCGATCGATTCGTGATCGAGTCCGCCATCAAGATCCAGGCCGGCTTTGGGTCGCCACGGCCGGTGGCGGTGAACCTCTCGGCCCGAACCTTCGCCGACCAGTCGCTCGTGCCCTGGCTGCGGGAGAAGCTGATCGAGTACGGCGTTTCCCCATCGAGCCTGGCGGTCGAGGTTACCGAGACCGCACTGATCGAACGGGTGGAGGCGGCTGCGGCGCAGCTTGAAGCCATCCGCGAGCTGGGCATGAAGGTCATGATCGACGACTTCGGCACCGGCTATTCCTCGCTATCACACCTGCAGGTGTTCGACGTCGATGGGGTGAAGATCGACCGGAGCTTCGTCGCATCGGTCGGCGAAGACGCCCGATCATCCGCCATCGTCACCGCGGTGCTCCACATGGCAAACGCGCTGGATCTCGTAGTCGTGGCCGAAGGGGTCGAATCCGACGCACAGGTACAGACCCTGAGCGAGCTCCGATCGAACAAGATCACGGTGCCGCTGCTCGGCCAGGGTTACCTCTTCGGCAAACCCCAACCGGCAATTCAGATACTCGTCCCCCGACGAGAGGTGGCGGCGGTCTAGACCGGCACCGACTCCTCGGGCACCGATTCCGACAATTGGCGAACCACCTGGCGCTCCCGGAGGTGGAGGCCGAGGAAGATCCCCGGCAGGGCGATCAGGCCCATCCATGCGCCGGAGGAGATCATCACCAAGGCTGGGGCCGGGCAGGTGCCGGCGATGGCCCAGCCGATCCCGAACAGGGCGCCGCCCTTGACGTGATGAGCTTCGGGCTTGGGACGGGACAACTTCAAGTCGCCGCCGAGCGGAGTAGCGAATCCGCGCCGCTCCAAGAACCACAGGGCGGGCGCCGAGACGGCGATCGCCGATCCCATGAAGAGGAACACATCGATCTCTTCCAGGCTCAGCATGTTGTGAATGGTGTCGTACTCGTGCAGGTTCGAGGCTCCGAGTACCGCCCCGAACATGATTCCGAAGAGAATCCCGATGACGTTCATCTTGGTCAGCTTGAACAGCGGCTGACGATGGCCGGCGCTCACAGTGCACCTCCGGTCAGGATTCCGAGAATGAAGGTTGTGGCGATCGCAGTTGCCATAAAGGTTGCGGTCACCGTGACGCTGGCCGGCGAGCGCTGAGCGGTGCCACACATCCCGTGCCCGGACGTGCAGCCGCCCGCTACCGCGGCCCCGTACCCGAGCAGAGTGGCACCGGCGAACACAAGGGGTACGGCAACCCCGAGAGGAAACGCCTCCCGGAGAGCGTCGTAGCCGCTTCGAACCCCAGCGCTCTCACGCAGAATGACCGTTGCGAGGACACCGCCAAGAAAGAGGCCCACGAAGTACCACACCCGCCAGACCACAGCGTCGTGACGCCCTCGGACCAGGGCGCTCGCTTGCACGTAGGCGCCGCTCGCACCGAGGGGCTGGTTGGCGACGGCGAACAACCCCACTATCAGAACGCCCAATATCGGGCCTCCGATGAACCAGGGAAGTCGGTCGGGAAGAACGTCGATCATGGCTGTACATCACCTTCTTCAGGGTTGCTCGCTCGCGATTGTACAAAATTGTACGTACAACTGTCTCGTGAAACCCTTCAGGGCGCCAAGGTCAAAGGTCCTGAGTTGCATACGCAGCGTCGAGTCCGGCCCGTATCTCGGCGACGAGCTGAGCTGCATCTTCGACCGTGGCACCGTCCAACACCCGCCGCATCAGGGCGGATGCAACGATCACTCCATCCGCCTCACGGGCTGCGGTCACGGCTGTCTCGGCGCTGGAGATCCCGAACCCGACGACCGCCGGCTTGTCGGTGATCGACTTGACCCGGCGAGCGAGCACCGTAGCGGCACTGTCGACCCCGGCGCGAGCCCCCGTGGTTCCCATGGTCGAGACGACGTAGACAAACCCGCCGGTCTTCTCCACCACCATCGCCAGGCGCTCATCGCTGGTAACCGGGGCAGCGAGCAACACGTTCTCGATGCCTTCTGCGTCGGCCGCGGCGATCCACTCCCCCGCATGCTCGAATGGGAGATCGGGGAGGATTGTGGCCCAACCTCCGGCCGCGACCAGATCAGCAGCGAACCGTTCGTGCCCGTATCGGTATACGAGGTTGTAGTGGGTCATGGCGATGAGGGGCACCCCAAACCGGCGGCTCTTCAGCTGTTGTAGGGCGGCGGCGGGAGTCATCCCGGCCTCCAGGGCGACCACGGTCGCCTCCTGAATCGTGGTCCCGTCGATGGCGGGATCACTGAACGGGATGCCGATCTCCACGGCGTCAGCTCCGGCATCGATGACCGCATCGACCAGCTCGAGCCAGTCCGGGGTCACGCCAGCGGTGACGTAGGGCATCAATAGCTTGCCCCGCCCGGCTCGTTCGGTCAGGTAGCTCTGGAGCGATCGCTCAGGGGCGGCGACGGATGCTGTGGTCATCGTTCCAATATCTCCTGCACCTGCTCAACGTCTTTGTCGCCCCGGCCCGAGAGGTTCACCAGCACCGTCTGACCCTGCAACTCGGCGGCGTTATTGGCGACCCAGGCGATCGCATGGGCCGATTCGAGGGCGGGGATGATCCCTTCGGTTCGGCTCAGCAACTGGAAGGCTTCGAGCACCTCGTCGTCGGTCACCGGGTGGTACTCGGCCCGTTTCGTTACGGCCAGATGGCTGTGCTCGGGACCCAGGCCGGGATAGTCGAGGCCGGCCGAGATCGACTCGGCTTCGAGGATCTGGCCGACCTCATCCTGCATGAAGTAGGCCCGCATCCCATGCACGATGGCCGGCACCCCACGCCCAGCGGCCGCTCCCCCGGCCGGTTCGGCCCCGACAAGCCGCACCTCCGGGTCGTCGGCGAAGCCGGCAAAGAGGCCGGCGGCGTTGGATCCGCCTCCGACGCACGCCACCGCCACATCGGGCAAACCGCCGGTCAGGTCCATCACCTGTTGACGGGCTTCGGTGCCGATCACTTCGTGGAAGGTGCGCACCATCCAGGGGTAGGGATGGGGGCCCATCACCGAACCCAGGCAGTAGTGGGTGTCGCCGACCTCGGACACCCACGCCCGCATCGCTTCGTTGACCGCGTCCTTGAGGGTGCGACTGCCCGACATCGCCGGAACAACCTCGGTACCGAGGAGTCGCATCCGGAACACGTTGAGCGCCTGACGCCTCATGTCGACCTCGCCCATGTACACGGTGCAGCTCATGCCGAGCAGCGCGGCCGCCGTTGCCGTGGCCACCCCGTGCTGACCGGCGCCGGTTTCGGCTATCAGTCGGGTCTTGCCCATCCGCTTGGCCAGCAACGCCTGACCGATCACGTTGTTGATCTTGTGGCTGCCGGTGTGGTTGAGGTCTTCGCGTTTGAGCAGGAGACGCAGGCCCAGCTGCTCACCCAGATTGTCGCATTCGGTGGTCGGTGAGGGCCGCCCGCCGTAGGTGTTGAGCACGTGGAGGAACTCGTCCCGAAAGCCGGGATCGGCCCATGCGTCGATGAATGCTTCCTCGACCTCCTGACAGGCGCCGATAAGGGGCTCGCCGACGTAGCGGCCGCCGAACTCACCGAAGAATCCCAACCCATCAGGCTCGCCCATGTTCAGGGGCGAGGCGGCCGGGGGAAGCTGCCGGGTGGCTGTCATCGTGACGATCTCCTCGTGTCCAAGTATTCTAGAACTCTAGAATGGAGCGTAGCAGCCGCCGAAGCGACACCCACCACGTCAGCCCGGTTGTCCGTAGGAGATCGACAGGCGATCGGCGGTGCGGTCGGCGGCGATGGCCGAGCGGCCACCGACCAGGAGGGCCTCGTCGTACAGGAACGGTTGGTCGAACTGATTCAGCGACGTGCGCACCGACAGCAAGGCCGGCGCACCCGATGTGGCATCGAGCACCGCCGCATCGGCGTCGTCGAGGCCGACCGCCGAAATGGTCTCCAGCGCTCGGCTGACGCTCCAACCCACGGCGGACTCGATCGCATCGTAGAGCGATGCCCCCTTGAGTCTGCCCTTGGCCAGCGGAACCGATTCGGCCAGGTAGCTGCGCTGGAGGGCGATCGGGATCTTGCGAATCAGCCGGAGCCGGGTGAGACACCGAACCGACCCCGGTTCGCCCAGCGCCAGTGCGGCTGCGTCGTGGACCACCATGCGATCGTCGAGCACTCGGGTCGTCAGCTTGATTCCAGCCGCCCGCATTTGTGATGAGAAGCTCGAGAGGTTCCCGATGCTCAGATCCACGGGACGGTCCGAAACGAAGGTTCCCCGGCCTCGCTCGGCTCGAACCAAGTCTTCGGATTCGAGCTGGGCGATCGCCTGCCGCAGTGTCATCAACGTGACGCCGAAACGATCGGCCAACTGCTGTTGGGGTGGGAGCTGTGAACCGGCGACGAGATCGCCATCGAGGATCTGTTGGCGAAGCACCGAATGAATGGCCTGATACTTCGGCACCGACGTCGAGGGCATCCAACCAACGGTAGTGCGAAGGGCGTGGCCTCGGGCCGAAGCGTGGAGCAGGCGGATCCGCCCAGGTCGGGCCTAGGGTCAGGATGTGATCCGAGATCCGGCCACGGTGCCCGTCCGCCTCATCGACTCGCCGTCCAAACTCCCCCACCTGGCCGCCGTTCTGTCGGATGCGGCTCGGGTTGCCATCGACACCGAGGTGCCCATCGCAGGCCCGAAGAAGGGTGAACTGCGGGTCATGTCGATAGCAGTCCGGGACGGCGTAGGCGTCGAAAACGCCTTCGTAGTTGACGCCCGGGACGTGCCCGGGCCGTTGCTGGCCCCGTTGCTGGAGGGGGTCGAAGCCGACGCATGGAATGCCAGTTTCGATGCTTCGGTGCTGGATCGGGCGGTCTGGGAAACTACCGACACCACCACCGGTCTGAGATGGTGGGATGCCCAGCTCGGCGACGCTCTTCTCCACCAGGGCCGCAGCGGTTTCACCTGGTACCACGGTCTAGCCTGGGCGACCGCGCACTATCTCGGGTTCGACGCCCTGGGCAAGGGAACGACCCAGCTCTCCTACACCGCCGCCGATGACCTCACCGCCGATCAAGTCCGCTATGCCGCCGACGATGCGGTGGAGACGCTTTGGGTGGCCGATCTGATTCGTGAGGAGCTCGATGCCGCAGATCTGACCCAGATCGCCGAGATCGAAATGAGGGCCCGGCCGTTTCTGGATCAGATGACCCGCACCGGGCTGGCCTTCGACTGGGACGGCTGGCAGTCCGAGCTGTCCCGGATCGACCGCGAACGGCGTCAGGTGCTCGACACTCTTTCCAGCCTCACCGGCGGAGGTCAAGGCACGCTGTTCGACGCCGTCGTCGAACCGACCTGGAACCCGGCATCGGATCGGCAGGTTCGTGAGACCCTCAATCGTTGGGCCCCGGATCATGTGTGCCGTTGGACCGGCGATCGGTTTGGCGCCGCCCGCCTGCTGGAGCCCACCGACTCGGTGGAGGCAGCGGTTCTGCGCGAGATCGGCGGTGATCTTTGCGATGCACTCCTCGAGTTTCGGGCTCATGCCAAGGTGCTCAGCACCTACGGCGAGTCGATCAAAGACCACATCGGCGACGACGGACGGCTCCACCCCCAGTACCTCCAGGTGGTGGGCACCAACACCGGCCGTTTGGCCAGTCGCAACCCGAACGCCCAGAACTTCACGCCCAAGATGCACCCCTACATCAGGCCCGCCGACTCCGAACGGATCTTCGTGCACGCCGACCTCAGCCAAGCCGAACTCCGGTATTTGGCTCAGGTGGCAGACGACGCTCCGCTACGCGATGCCTTTGCTCGGGGCGACGATGTGCACATGACCACCGCCGCCACGATGTTCGGTTTCGACCCGGATCAGCTTCGGGAAGAGGATCCCGACCGACTGAGGCGGCTCCGTCAGATCGCCAAGGCCCTCAACTTCGGCATCGCCTACGGGTCAGGTGCCGCTGCGCTGAGCCGATCGCTGACCGCGGAAGGGGCGGAGACGTCGGTCGACGAGGCAACTGAACTGCTGGCTCAATACCGACTGACCTACCCCGGCACCGCTGCATGGGCCCAAGCGCGAGTGGCCGAGATCAAGGACCTCCGTCGCACCA
This sequence comes from Acidimicrobiales bacterium, assembly GCA_013003325.1. Classification (GTDB taxonomy): domain Bacteria; phylum Actinomycetota; class Acidimicrobiia; order Acidimicrobiales; family SZUA-35; genus JABDIY01. Next base: position 5,501 of record JABDJU010000054.1, on the reverse strand, counting down.
CCGACGCCATCGACTGGCGGGCCACGATGAAGCTCGCCCGCAGCTACCCCGTCGTATCGAAGATCCGGCGAGAGTTCCGCAAGGGCAACTGGCGCTGGCCCACGGTCGACGAAATCGCTGAACTCCATCCCGACCGACTCGACCACGATTCAGATTCGTTGCGCGAATCGATCGCCTGGATTTCGAGATACTCGGCCCCGGTTGCGCTCATGCACGGAGGAGAGCCGTTCACCTTTGCCAGTCGAACCCTGGCCGGACGGCGTCAGCAATTCAACCTCCATCTCGACCGACTCTTCCTGGCTGCGGTGCGCGACGCCGTTCGATCCGACGACCCCGCAAGGGTCGATGTCCGACTGACCTTCGAGCGGGAACACGGGATCGACCTGAGCTGTGATGCGGCCCGGACCAGCGACGCCTATCTGGAGCGACAGTTCGAAGACCGCAGCCTCCGACGGGCGTACGTGGAAGCGTTTGCCGCGGGCATGGGCACGACAGCCGCCGACCAGCTGCTTACCCGCGCCGCGTCGGAACGGGTTGCCGCGATGGTGAACGCATGGCGCAACGCACCGATTCAGGGCGGTGTGGCCGACATCATGTTGTGCGCCTACGCCGAGCTCGGTGACCGGCTTCGGGCCTATCGGACGGCAAAGCCGGTGCAGACGGTGCACGACTCGGTGGTGATCGAATGCGATCGCGCTGACGCTGAACGAGTTGCTGGCGAGGTCAAGGAAGCCCTCGAAGCGGCGTCGCTACGATTCTGTCCCGACGTGACCCCACGAGCCGATGTCGACATCCGCACCACCCTGGCCGACGACGACATGATCACCGAGGTTGTCTGACCTTCAGGGCCGCATCGCCTGGCGAAGGATCGAGACGGTCGCATCGGCGAGAACCTGGCAGCCGGCAACGATGTCGGCTTCATAACTGTCCTCGGCGAAGTCGTGGCTGATTCCCCCAATGCTGGGAACGAACAGCATGGCGCACGGCATGTGGTGCGAAAGCACCATCGGATCGTGACCGGCGGCGCTCGGCATCGAGATCCACCGACCCGGCATCCGCCCATCGGCTGCCGCGGCAATATGGCGTTGAAGCTCATCATCCATAACGGTCGGGGCGATTCGCTCCCCTTCCTCGACGGCCACGGCTACGAGCCCGGCAGCACCGATTTCGGCGGCTAACTCACGGACCGCGCCGTCCATGCGGCGTAGCACCTCCTCATCGGGATCGCGGAACTGGACGACCACGTGAGCTTGGCCGGGCACGATGCTTTGGGCGCCGGGCTGGACCTGAACCACTCCGGTGGTCCATACGCTCACGTCGCTGGCCACGGCCCGCATACGATCCTGCAGCCGAGACCCGAACTCGAACATCGCAACCGCGGCGTCTTTGCGGTCAGCCATGGGCGTGGTGCCGGCGTGGTTCTGCTCACCGGCGAAGGTGACACTCAGACTGCGGATGCCCACGATTGAGGTGACGACTCCAAGCTGCAGGCCCGACGCCTCGAGGTACGGGCCCTGCTCGATGTGAGCTTCGAGGTATCCGATCTGACGGGCCGGTTCGAACGAAACTCGTTCCGAACCAGCGAGGCGGGTTCGGTCGAGGGCTTCGGCCACGGTTTCACCTTCGGCGTTGGTGGCGGCGAGCTGCTCCTCGGTGAGGGGCGCCACAAACGCGCTCGCCCCCAGGCAGCTGGTGTACGTTCCTTCCTCATCCGACCAGGCGACCGCATCGATCGCCAGGTCAGCAGTCGTCGGATCCTCCAAGGCCGCCCTGGCGACCTCGAGCGCGCAGATGACCCCCATGGCCCCGTCGAGCCAGCCCCCGTTCGGCTGGGTGTCCGCGTGCGAGCCGAGAATCAGTGCGGGACCGTCGTTGGGCGACCGCCCGAATACGTTGCCGACTCCGTCGACCGATGCGTGCAGGCCGCCGGCCTCCATTCGCTCCCGCAACCAGCGACGGGCGCGCAGATCGGGCTCGGAAAACGTGGTGCGCACCACACCGTTTCCCTCCGCCCCAAAGGAGCGGAGGGTGTGTAAATCGTGCAGCAGCCGCTCGGCGTTGATCGTGACGATTCTCTGATACTACGTAGTGCGGTCTCGCGATCAGCTCGCAATAGCCAGTGACTCATCGATGGCGACGTGCATGGCGACATTGTCATGCCCCTTCAGCCCGAGCTTGCGGCGAAGGGCCACCAACTCGTCGAGATCCTCACCCTCGATGGCGATCGACTGAAGCCGGATCGAGGTGTCGTGGATGTCGAGTTGAGCGATCTCGCCCCTCACCTCTCCGAGCTGGAAGCGCCGTCGCCGCTTGGTGACAAACACCGCCCGGGTGGAACCGTCTTCCTCGAGGGCTGAGACCGCCTTGGAGAGGTTGTACTTCTTGCCTCGCTGCGGGCGATCGAGTGAAAGGTCGTCGAAGACCTCGTCGAAGGGCGACGGAACCGAATCAGCACTGCGGTGCCAATTTGCATCCCACCGATCGAAGCCACGCTCGCGCTCGAGCAGACGCTTCACCTTGAGGGTCGAATCGCGGACCTTGGCGTTCCATTTGCGGCCGTGACCGAGCAGATAGCAGTCTTCGACCTCTTCGGTCGTTTCGTCGCTGGCAAGGCGTGCCAGCTTGCGGATCACCTTTGGGTAGTCGCCCCAGACCCGGAACTCGTAGCGGGCGCGATCAGTTGTCTTCGATGAGGTGCCGGACATGATTTCCCTCGGCTCTTTGCATGGAGCGCGACTCCATCTTAGAACACATCGGCAGCTTCCCCGGGGCACTTGATGCCCCAAGGGAAGCTGCGGAGGGGGAGAATGGGCCGGCTGATAGGCGCCTGTGACGCCGAACCAGGTGAGTATCAGGCTCCGACTGGGGCGGTCTCTTCCCACGCGGTGTAGCCGCCGAGCAGGTCGGACACATCGGCAAAGCCGGCCTGGCGGAGCACGCTGGCGCCCACCGAGGACCGATAGCCACCGGCGCAGAACACCACGGTCGGGGCGGCCGGATCGAGCTCGGCAACGCGTCCGGGGAGCTGACCCACCGGAATGAGGGCTGAGCCCTCGATCGTGCCGGCTTCGACCTCACCGGGATTGCGGATGTCGACAATTTGGAGCCCGTCGATCTCCTCCCGACGGCTGCGAAGCTCGGCGGCGGTGAGGCGGGAGGCCCGCTGGACTCGCTCGGGGTTGCTGGTCATCACCTGGTGGGGCTGCTCGAGGTAGCCGACCACCCGATCGAAGCCGATGCGTCCGAGGCGGTTGCGAGCCTCGATCTCAGCACCCGGGTTCACCACGAGCACGATGTCGGTGTCGCTGGGAACGACGGAACCGGCGAATTCGGCGTAGCGGCCGTTGAGACCCACATTGACCGAACCGATCAAGTGGCCCTGGGCGAACTCCTCAGGATCCCGGCCGTCAACGATCATCGCCCCGCCCGCAACTGCAGCATCGAAGGCAGCAAGGTCGAGAGCGTCGGGCATGGAGTGCTCGTCGAGCAGGTCGCGGTTCTTACGGTTGAGGACGGCGTCGTACACGAAGTACTCCGGTGCCGGGGGCTGCCCTTCGGTCACCAGGTCGACGAAGGTCTTCTTGTCTCCGGCGAGGAGAGCGTAGTTGGTGCGGCGCTGCTCGCCCATCGTGGACACCGTGTCGGTCGAGAGGTTCTTGCCGCAGGCCGAACCGGCGCCATGGGCCGGGTAGACACGGGTGGCATCGGGCAGCGTCAACAGCTTGGTGTGGAGGCTCTCGTACAGCTTGTCGGCCAGCTCGTCCTGGGTGAAACCGATCGAAGCGAGGAGGTCGGGGCGACCAACATCGCCGATGAAGAGGGTGTCGCCGGTGAGCACGCCGTAGGGCACCTCGTCGCCCGCCTTTTCGTACACGACGATGCTCATCGATTCGGGCGTGTGGCCCGGGGTATGGCGGAACTCCAGCTCGAGCTCACCGAGAGAGAGGCGTTCGCCGTCGGCCAGAGGGCGGGACGGGAACTCGGTCTCAGCGACCGACGAGTAGCCGATCTCGGCGCCGGTGGCCGCGGCCAGCTCGAGGTGGCCCGACAGGAAATCGGCGTGGAAGTGGGTCTCGATGACGAGCTCGATGGTGAAGCCGTTCTCGGCGGCATCATCGACGTACTGCTTGATGTCTCGCTGCGGGTCGACCACTACCGCCCGACCGGTGGTTTCGTCACCGATCAAGTAGGAGGCGTGGGAGAGGCAGTCGAGGTAGTACTGGGTGAACTTCATTGCGGGTTTCCTTTCACGACCGAATGTCCGTACATTATACCCCCGAGGGTATATCTGTCAACTTGCTGAAGGCTCATGCCTTTGCCACCGACCGGTTGAGCTCGGCCAACACACCCGGGATATCACACTTGTCGGTGCGGTTGTAGGGGAGCTTGCCGAGAATCAGCGCCATCGTGCAGGTGTTGGAGATGGCGCTGTACACCAGCCCGGCCCCCACCCCGGCGGCGATCCACTCGAGGCCGGGCAGCGCGAGGCTGGCCAGAACGGCCAACAGCACGATCGAGCCGGCGACCAACCGCACCTGGCGATCCATGGCCCAGCGCTGGGTGTCGCCGCGTACGACATCGCCGCCTTCGCTCTCCCACGCGGCGATGCCTCCGTCGAGGATGTGCAGCGTGGTCTTACCGGCCTCGACGAGCTTGCCGTGGGCCTGGGTGGCCCGACTGCCGGACTGGCACACCAAGACGACCGGATGCTCCACCGATGCCAGGTCCCTGGCGTGCTCGCCCAGGGTGTCGAGAGGCACGTTGTACGAGCCTGGGATGTGCACGGTCTCGAACTCACCCCCACCCCGTACGTCGAGGATCCGTAAGTCGGGATCGGTCTGGCGAATATTGCGCAGCTGGGCGGTTGTGATGGTGTCGTGGTCGGGGACGATGGTTGTCATTGGTATGCCTCCTAGGCGGGTCTTTCGGGTTTTGTGGGGGTCGATCTGTGCGGTATCACACACCGGTCGCAACATGGTCGACATGTTGGTCCGCGGTGGCTCGTTCATCGATGCCGAAGCGACGTTGATCGGTCGGCGCTGGGCGATGGGCGGAGATGGCGATGAGGGCATCGTTGGTGGAGGTATGGATGCGGTCGCCGAGGTGATCCCAGATACCGGCTGCCCGCAACACGTCACGCACCGGACCTTTGACGTCGGTCAGGTGCAGGGCGATGCCGCGGTCATCGATCTCTTCCACGAGCTCGTGCAGCATTTCGGTACCGGTGGCGTCGAGGTCGTTGATGCCCGATGCATCGAGCACCAGTGCTCGTGGCTCTTCGGTGATCGAATCGGCGTGGGAGAGAACAAGCTTCTTCACGTTCACCGCGTTCACGAACGACAAGGCCGCATCGATTCGCAGGATCAGCACACCGTCGATCACACTGGCCTCGGGGAATCGAGCAACATTGCGGTAGCTCGTCGTACCTTCCACATGACCCAGCACTGCGGTGTGGGGCATCGACATACGAGCGAAGACCACGAGCATCGACGCCACTACCG
>JABDJU010000051.1 GCA_013003325.1 Acidimicrobiales bacterium | reverse complement strand
CGTCAGGGGCGATGGTGAGAATGCGCTCAAGGTCATCGACTTCCAGGAATGGGTCAAGGACAACCGGCCCGAGCTAGAGGACGACCTCTTCAGCCGTCGTGGCGAGCGGCACATCACCCCCGAAAACGTCGAGACCCACCGAGAGCTGGCAACGGAGTGGCTGGCGACCCAGTAGATCGCTACTAGCACCCAGATCTGCGGTCAGCGTGACGCCTGCGTGCTTCGTGAAGAGGACGGGCAGACGGCTACCGGTTCAGCGTTCCCACATTGACAACAGGGTTGGTGGGACTGTCACTGGCAATCACGGTCATGAGGTTCGAAGCGAACGTGGCCCGACGATCGGCGTCGAGACGAATCGAGCTTTCCCCGTCCTCGCCTTCAGCCAGCCCGCGCACGGCGTCGCGGACCATCAGCACCGCCCCTTCGACGATCTTGGCTCGAGCTGCCACGATGGCCGATGCCTGTTGGCGGCGAAGCATGGCCTCGGCTATTTCGGGCGCATACGCGAGGTCGGTGATGCGGGCCTCGAGAATCTCGACGCCGGCCTCGATCGCTCGTTCCTGGAGCTCGATGAGCAGGTTGGCGTTGACCTCGCTAGTGTCACCGATGAGTGTGGTCACGTCGCTCTCGTCGAAGGCGTCGTAGGGGTAGGAGCGGGCGAGGTGTCGAACTGCGGATTCCGATTGTGTTTCTACGTATGAGGTGAAGTCGTCGACTGCGAAGACCGAGCGGGCGGTGTCTACCACTCGCCATACAACAACAGCTGCGATCTCGATCGGATTGCCGCGGGCGTCGTTCACCTTGGAGGTTTGAGTGGTGAAGTTTCGGACTCGAAGCGAGATCTTCCGGGACAGGTACAACGGGTTCGTGATCCGCAAACCCGGCGTCAGGTCCGTCCCGCGGTAGTCGCCGAAGAATGTGTGGACTGCCCCTTGGTTCGGCTGCACGGTGTAGAAGCTGACGGCAATGACTGCCACGATGATCGCGCCGACGACGGCAACGACGAGAAGCACGAGGTTGTCCGCCGCAAGGCCGCCTAAGAAGAGTGCCGCGCTGGCCAGTGCAAGCAGGAAGCCGCCGATCAACCACGGCACTCCCCCAAGCGATCGAGCCGGGATCTCAGTAGGCGATTCCTTCATCATCATTTCGTTCCGTTCAAGATTGGGGGCGGGCAACGCCCCGCCGCCCACAGACAAGCCTTGGACGGCAGGCCTATCCCGAACATGACATCGTGGGTCGCACTCGCCTAGAGGCGCAGGTCAGGAGTAATGAACAGAGCGGTGTCTCTTCGCCGGGCCTCGGGTCCAGCCGTTCTTGGCGATCCGATCGGCGATCAGGCCTTAGGCGACTCGAGCGAGCTTTTTTCGTGCGGCTGAGGCGAATCGTGAGAAGCCTGCACCGTCCTGCCGCTGCAACGACGTTGGTACGAGCACCCGCCTGGTTTCGGAAAGAGCCGCGAGGTGCTCGAGCTCCGCGGAGGGGTTCGAACCGCCGCTCAGGATGGCCTCAACCAGCCGACCCGGGGTAGCGATGCGTTCGGTAACCTGGTCCAGGTACACCGAAGCTGCACTGGCGAGGTCGATGTTCTCGATGGCGGCGAACTGGTGCAACGCTTCGCTCGCCGGGCCGTGCATGAGAACCACCAGGGCCACGTGGGTGTCACCGGCGTCGAGCAGATCGAGGGCTGTTTCTCCATCCGGCGAAGTTGGATCGAGCAGCACCAGGGTCTTGGGTTGAAGGAGGGGTGAGGTGAGATTCATGATTCGAGAACCGATTCTTGTAGGTGACGTGAGCGTCATATACGTTGTACAACTACTGTCGGCGACCGGGACCGTTTCAGGACTAGACGTTGGTCACGTGTGCCCGATGACGCCTTCTCACGCGCGTTAGCCAGGATCGGACTGACTACGGCCCGACGCCGGAACGAAGCCAGCCAGGGCAAATTCTGCGCCCGGACCGGGCCGTTCGGCACTGCGAACAATGACGTGGGAGTTGTAGCGTGGTAGGTGGAAGATCGACGCCGGCACAACCGCCCCGGAGGTGATACGGCATGGACCGGTTCACTATCCCTACCGCTTACTGGCATGAGCTCCCCGACGGGCGCATGCAGTGCGACGTGTGTCCGCGGGAATGCAAGCTTCGTGATGGTCAGCGCGGGGTGTGTTTCGTCCGGGCCCGTGACACGATCGATGGCGTCGATGGGGTGGTGCTGACCACCTACGGTCGTTCCAGCGGCTTCTGTATCGACCCGATCGAGAAGAAACCACTGAACCACTTTCTCCCCGGGTCCGCGGTGTTTTCGTTCGGTACCGCCGGCTGCAACCTTGCCTGTCGCTTCTGTCAGAACTGGGACATTTCGAAGTCGAAAGAGATCGACACCCTGGCGGACGACGCCTCGCCTGCGGCCATCGCACAGACTGCGCACGACCTCGGTTGTAGGAGCGTCGCCTTCACATACAACGACCCGACGATCTTCCTGGAGTACGCCATCGACGTGGCCCAGGCGTGTCAACAACTCGACGTCCGCACCGTCGCAGTGACCGCTGGCTACATCAACCCCGATCCCCGACGTGACTTCTTCCGCCACATCGACGCGGCCAACGTGGACCTGAAGGCCTTCACGGAGGAGTTCTACAAGCACACCGCCATGGCCGACTTGAAGACCGTGCTGGAAACGATCGAATACCTGCACAACGAGACCGACGTCTGGATCGAACTGACCACCCTTCTCATCCCCGGCCACAACGACAGCGACGCTGAACTGCACCGCATGACTCAGTGGGTGGTAGAACACGTCGGCCCAGACGTGCCCATGCATTTCACCGCATTCCACCCCGACTACAAGATGCTCGACGTACCGCCCACTCCACCGACCACGTTGGCCCGGGCCCGGCGGATCGCCATCGAGAACGGCGTGCGGTATGCCTACACCGGCAATGTTCACGACCGTGACGGCGGCAGCTCGTTCTGCCCCACGTGCGGTGTCAAGGTGATCGAGCGTGACTGGTACGTGCTTGGCCACTATGGACTCGACGACACCGGCCACTGCAATTCGTGTGGCGCCGTGATTCCCGGTGTGTTCGACGGCCCGGCCGGCACCTGGGGCGCCCGACGACAGCCGGTGACGATGCGGCACCGCACTGATCGTCCGGCGGTAGGTCCCCTGTGAGCAGCCGTCGTCCCGCCGTGGCCGGTGTGTTCTACCCGTCCGATCGCCACGAGTTGCAGCTATCGATCGAGGCCGCGTTCGCCGAGGCCGCTCCTTCTCTGCACGACTCAACCTCTCCAAAGGCCCTGATCGTCCCGCACGCCGGCTACATCTACTCCGGCGCCGTCGCCGCCAGCGCCTTCCGCCGGATCGCTCCGGCCCGTAAGCAGATTCACCGAGTCGTCCTCCTCGGACCGAGCCACCGTGTGTATGTGCGAGGGATAGCGGTCCCTTCGGTCGATTCGTTCGACACTCCCCTCGGCCCGATCACGATCGATGCCGAACTTCGCGCCGCCATCCTTTGCCTCCCAGCCGTGGTGATTGACGACGAACCACACCGACGTGAGCACAGCCT
>JABDJU010000015.1 GCA_013003325.1 Acidimicrobiales bacterium | reverse complement strand
GTACTGTCGATGCATGGCCCCCTCCCTGGAACTATCCGATGCCAACGTGCTGGTGTGCGGAGCCAGCGGTGGACTCGGCCGTGCACTCTGCCAGCGGCTGCGCTCGGCAGGGGCGACGGTCAGCGCGATCGGTCGAAACGCCGATCGCCTCCAGCAGGCTGATGCCTCCCGATCGTTGAGCCTCGATCTCCGTTCTCCGGAGGCATGTGCGGACGCGGTCGCTTGGGCCAGCCAGGATCGACCGATCGACCTGGTGATCAACGCGGTGGGTGTGGTGGCGTTCGGACCGGTCACCGAACTGTCTACCGATGCGATGGAAGAGCTTTTCCTGACCAACACGTTCGTGCCGATCATGTTGAGCCGAGCGGCCCTCCCCCGGATGGCCGAGGGAGGCACCATCGTGCAACTCTCCGGGACCATTGCCGAGCAGAATTTGCCTGGAATGGCTGCGTACGGTGCGAGCAAGGCAGCTCTCCGTTCGTTCAATGAAGCCTTTGCTCGGGAGGCGCGTCGCCGGAAGGTCCTCGTCCTCGACGCCCGCCCGCCTCACACCGAAACAGGTCTGGCCGATCGCCCGATCGAAGGTTCCGCCCCCAAGATGCCGACCGGCCTCGACCCCGACGCCGTCGCCGACAGGATTCTCGACGCGGTCTCGAGCGGCGAACGTGACCTACCGGCCGCGTCGTTCACCTGAGGACCGGGCATGTACCTTGTACTGCTCCTCAGCGCATCGGCAGCGTGGGCGATGATCGGCCTCATCTGGCTGATTCAGGTCGTGCACTATCCGATGCTGGCCCTGTACTCCGAAGCTCTGCCCGCGGTCGCCGCCTCCGACCACGCCCGCCGCATCACTCCTGTGGTCGGCCCGTTGATGGCGGTCGAGGGCCTCACTGCCCTGGTCTTGATGGTCAAACAACCCGATGGCGTCCCCTGGCAGCTCACGTGGCTCGCGGCTGCCCTTCTCGGAGTAGCGCTGGTCTGCACCGCAGCATTCTCGGTTCCACAACACACCAGACTCGCCGAAGGTCATGATCCCATCGCTGCCGCTCGGCTGATCCAGACCAACTGGTATCGCACCGCAGCGTGGAGTTCCCGCGGTGTCGTGCTGTTGATCGCACTTGCTCTCGCCCGATAGGGCTGGCGGTAGCCAACTATCGATTCGAGGTCATGTCGAGGGGAACCACCCACCCATCGAACTCGGCTTCGGTCACGTGACCCAACTCGAGCGCAGCCGCCTTGAGGGTCGTCCCGTTCTTGTGGGCGTGCTTGGCGATCGCTGCTGCGTTGTCGTATCCGATGTGTTTGTTGAGGGCGGTCACCTGCATCAGGTTGGATCCCAGATTCTGGCTGATCCTGTCCTCGTTGGCTTCGATGCCGACCGCACAGTTGTCGTTGAACGCCACGCAGGTGTCGCCCAGTAGCCGGATGCTCTCGATCACGTTGTGCACCATCACTGGCTTGAAGACATTGAGCTGAAAGTTGCCCTGGCTTCCGGCGAAGGCGACGGCGGCATCGTTGCCGAACACCTGGGCGGCGACCATCGTCATCGCCTCGCTCTGGGTCGGGTTGACCTTGCCGGGCATGATGCTCGACCCTGGCTCGTTCTCGGGGATGGTGATCTCGCCGATGCCGTTTCGCGGCCCGCTGGCGAGCCATCGCACGTCGTTGGCCATCTTCAACAACGCACCGGCGAGCGTGCGAAGGGCCGCCGAGGTATTGACCAGTGCATCGTGGGAGGACAGCGCCGCAAACTTGTTCTCCGCCGAGCGGAAGCCGTGGCCCGTTCGCTCGGCCAACAGCGCAGCCACGCGATCGCCGAACTCTGGGTGGGCGTTCAAGCCGGTCCCGACGGCGGTTCCGCCGATGGCAAGGTCGAGCAGACCTTCTGAAGCCGAGCGCACGGTGCTGAGCGCATCATCGATCTGGGCTACCCAAGCTCCGATTTCCTGACCCAGGGTGATCGGGGTTGCGTCCTGAAGATGGGTGCGGCCCACTTTGACCAGGTCGGCGTACTGCTCGGCCTTGGATGCGAGGGTGTCTCGCAGCGTCTGCACCTTCGGGTACAGCTCACGATCCAGTTCCATGATCGTCGCCACGTACATGGCCGTCGGGAACGTGTCGTTGCTGCTCTGGCCCCGATTCACGTGATCGTTGGGATGGACCGGAGTCTTCGATCCCATCTCTCCCCCGGCGAGCTGAATTGCCCGGTTCGATATCACCTCGTTGGAGTTCATATTCGACTGGGTTCCTGAGCCTGTTTGGAAGACCACCAGCGGGAAATGGTCGTCGAGGTCTCCGGCGGCGACCTCGTTGGCCGCGGTGACGATGAGGTCGGCAATGTCTCCCGGGAGCTGGTCCAGTTCCCCGTTGGCTTGGGCGGCACTGGCCTTGAGCAGACCAAGACCTTCGATGATGGCCCGACCCCATACGAACCGGTCTCGACCGATCGGGAAGTTTTGGATGCTGCGCTGGGTTTGTGCCCCCCAGTAGCGGTCGCTCGCGACCTCTATCGGACCCATCGAATCGGTTTCGGTACGTGTCCCAGTCATGGTCGAATCGTAACGTCGTGCGGTACCGCTACAGAATTGTCCGGGGCCCGTAACTTCTTGGCAACCCTAAATACAACTGGCGATTCCTGAGTGTTACCTTGGCCTCGTGACCTCAACGGATGACCGTGTCGGGCCGACAAGTCTGAACCGGGTGGTGATCAGATTTGCGGGAGATTCCGGGGATGGGATGCAACTGACCGGCGATCGGTTCACCTCGACGAGCGCCCTGGTCGGCAACGACATATCCACGCTTCCAGAATTCCCTGCCGAGATTCGCGCCCCGCAGGGCACGCTGGCCGGCGTCTCCGCTTTCCAGGTGCACATCTCCGATCATGCGATCCACACGCCGGGTGACATCTCCGACATGCTCGTGGCGATGAATCCGGCCGCGCTCAAGAGCCAGCTCGGTCGATTGCGTGATCGTGGCACGATCCTGCTGAACATCGACGCCTTCGACGAACGAAATCTGGAGAAGTGTGGCTACGAGGTGGATCCTCGTACCGATGGCTCGCTCGATGGATACATCGTGCACGAGATCCCCATGACGAAGCTCACCGTCGACGCCACGGTCGACCTCGACGTGAAGAAGCGTGATGCGGAGAGATCCAAGAACTTCTTCGCCCTCGGTGTCGTGAGTTGGATGTACACCAGGCCACTGGAACCAACAATCGAATGGGTCGAGTCCAAGTTCAGCTCGAAGCCTGCGGTCGCCGCCGCCAACGTGGCAGCGCTCAAGGCGGGACACGCCTACGGCGAAACGACCGAGATGCTCACCAACCAGTACGTGGTCGAGGCGGCCCCTGCTGTACCGGGCACCTATACGAACATCACCGGCAATACTGCAACGGCGTGGGGAATGATGGCGGCCGGCGAATTGAGCGGCCTCCCGGTCTTCCTGGGCAGCTACCCGATCACGCCCGCCTCAGACATCCTGCACGAACTCAGCCGTCACAAGGACTTTGGAGTTCGGACCTTCCAGGCCGAAGACGAGATCGCCGGGGCGGGCGCCGCCCTGGGCGCTGCGTTCGGTGGTGCGCTGGCCTTCACCACCACGTCCGGTCCGGGCGTGGCCCTGAAGGGCGAAACGATCGGCCTCGCCCTCAGCATGGAGCTGCCGCTCGTCGTGATCGACGTTCAACGGGGCGGTCCCTCAACCGGGCTACCCACCAAGACCGAAGCGAGCGATCTGATGATGGCGATCTATGGCCGTCACGGCGAATCGCCGATGCCCGTGGTCGCGGCCAACAGCCCGGCCGACTGCTTCTACGCCGCGATCGAAGCGGCCCGGTTGGCGCTGAAGTACCGCACTCCGGTCATGTTGCTGACCGACGGGTACCTCGCCACCGGCGCCGAGCCATGGAAGCTTCCAGAAGTCGAAGACCTGCCGGACATCTCGGTCGAGTTCGCCGAGGGTCCCAACGCCACCGGCCCCGACGGCAGTCCGGTGTTCCATTCGTTCCTGCGTGACCCCGACACGCTGGCCCGCCCATGGGCCATTCCGGGCACCCCGGGTCTAGAGCACCGCCTCGGAGGGCTCGAAAAGGCCGACGTCACCGGCAATGTGAGCTACGACCCCACCAACCACGAGCTGATGACCCAGCTGCGGGAAGCCAAGATCAAAGGGATTGCGACCGATATTCCCCCGGCCGAGCTCGACGGAACCGGCAGCGCCGACGTGCTCTTGGTCGGATGGGGTTCCACGATGGGCTCGATCATGTCGGCGGTGCACCGGCTGCGCGACGACGGTGTCAGCGTGGATCGGGTGCATCTCAACCACCTCAACCCCTTTCCATCGAACCTCGGCGATCTGTTGCAGGAATACCGCCACATACTGGTGCCCGAACTGAATCGTGGGCAGCTTGTGCGGCTGCTGCGAGCCGAGTTTCTAGTCGACGCCACGCCCCTGTCGAAGGTTCAGGGGCTGCCATTCACCGGCGACGAAATCGTCGAGGCAACCAAGGCACTGCTGGAGGTAATGCAATGACCGACGTAACCCTCGATCCGACCCAGCGGGGACACTGGACCAGCGATCAGGATGTTCGGTGGTGCCCGGGATGCGGCGACTACGGGATCCTCGCCGCGATGCAGTTCCTCCACACCGAACTGGCCAAGGACCCCGCCACCACCGTGAAGCGGGAGGACACAGTCTTCGTCAGCGGTATCGGCTGTGCGGCCCGTTTCCCGTACTACATGCACACCTACGGGATGCATACGATCCACGGACGCTCGCCGGCTATCGCCACCGGCCTCGCCGTCGCCCGCCCGGACCTGAGCGTATGGGT
>JABDJU010000001.1 GCA_013003325.1 Acidimicrobiales bacterium | reverse complement strand
TCGCGCAACCGTTCAAGCGCCTCTATCCGCACCGCGACATCGCTGGCAAACCGTTCGGCGAAGCGCTGCCAGTCGCCTTCGGTGGGGGTCCGGCCCGCCGGCAGCGCCTCGAGCATCTCGGAGATCTCGCGCAGCGTGTAGCCGAGGCTCTGGCTGATCATGATGAAGGACAGTCGCCGAATCGTCGCCCGGCGAAATCGGCGGTGGCCGCGCTCGGACCGTTCAGAGGCGATGAGGCCGCGCTCTTCGTAGAAGCGGATCGCCGACACCGCCAGGCCGGTGCGCTCCGCCACCTCTCCAATCGTCAGAAGAGAACTTGACCTCAACATTACTTGAGATTGTACAACGGTCGAATGCGCAACGACCCAGCCCTCGACGAGCCGACGGTGATCGCCTCCCTGAACCCGGACCGGAGCGACTACCTCGCTCCCGACACGATGAAGGTTGCACGCGTCGATGGTCAGCGGGTGGCACTGGTACGGTCCGGCGACGACGTTTTCGCCATCGACAACGCCTGCCCCCATCAGGGATACGGGTTGGTAACCGGCGACCTCGCCACCGATGAGTCGGGTGAACCGCTGATTACGTGCCTGTGGCACAACTGGAAGTTTCGTGCCCGGGATGGTGTGTGCGTCCTCGGCGAAGAGAACGTGACGTGCCATCGAGTCGACGTTGATCCCGCCGGTTCGGTACGGGTGAGCCTCACCAGATCGACGCCGGAGCAGCAGTTGGCTGTGTTGTGGCCCAGTCTCACCTCAGCACTGGAACGTCACTACGTGGGCCAGATCTCCCGAGATACCGTGCGCCTGCTCGACAACGGGGCAACGCCGGCACAGGTGATGGCGGCAGCCCTCACCGCAACAGTCGATCGGACCGAAGATGGCGTCGATCACGAAGTGGCGTTGGCCGCCGATTGCCTCGCGATAGCCGAGGAACGGACCGAAGACGACCGTGTTCTCCCCCTGGTGGTAGGCATGGCAGGGCTTGCCGAACAGACCCGGGATCGGAGTCGCTACACCGCGTCGCCCACCGCCGATGGCGACCTCATGGAGCTGATCGAAGCCGAGCGCGTCGACGATGCAATGGGGCGTGCGGCAACCCTCGATCTCGACGTCGCCCGCCATCAGATGATCCGTGCCGCATCGCATCATCATCTGGGCTATGGACACGGGGCCATCTATACCCAGAAGGTCTTCGAGCTGATCGATCGGATCGGCGCTGCCGAGATCGCGCCGGTGCTGCTCCCCCAGCTGGCCCGATCGCTCACCCTGATGACCAGGGAAGACCTGCTCCCCTACATGCGGCCGACGACGCGATCGATCGGCTCGGTCGATCTCGACGCCCTCGCCGGCGCAGCTCGATCCGAAACCGAGGTTCCTCTCGAAGTGGTTGCGAGCTTCCTCGATGGCGACGACCCTCAGATCGACCATGCGGTCGACCTGGCAATGAACGGCCTCGGGGTCGAGGGTTTGATCGACATCGCTTCCCTGGGCAGCGCCATCCGCATGCTCCGGTACGACTCGGACAATGAGCTCGACGTCGCCAGCAACTTCAATTGGCTGTCGATCACACATGGGCTGACCCATGCGAGGGCGGCACGCTGGGCGTGGACGCGCGCCCCGGGGCCCGCCGTGGCCCGGATGGCGCTTCACGCCATGTGGCTGTTGTTCGACACCGGCCGGCTCGAACGGCGCACCGGCACGGTAAACCAAACCTGGGAGTCAGAGGAGGTCGCCGACCGCCAGCGGTTTGAAGACGAACTCGTCGACGACGCCATGGACGACCGAGGGGGGTCGTTCATCGTCGTCGCCCATCTGGTCAAGACCGCCCGCGCCGGCGCCGAGGAATCGGCGTCAACCGGTTCGATGCTGCCCCTTCGAGCGGCCGAACGCCTGGTACGGGGCAGACGCCGGGAGCGCTTCGTCGCCCGGAATGTTGCAGAGTCGATTCGTTTCGTCCGCACCGGGACTCCCCCGAAACGCTGAGGTGATCACATCCCGAAGCGAAATTCCCGCGGGGTCTCGGGCAACTCGGCCCGGATGGATGCGAGCCCCTTGGCGTAGATGAGCAATTCGGCGACGGCGTGGTCCGTGCGCCGCCGCATGAACAGATCCTCCTTGCCCGATGGTTCCCCTTCGTGGAGCAGATCGTTGACCGAACGGAAGATCAGATGCTCGGGGATCATCACGTACTTGGTGTTTTTGTAGCCGATGGATCGAAGCGCGGCGATCGGGTAGGCGCCACCCCTCCCCGCCGAAACGCCGACCAGCAGCACCGGTTTATGAGCGAGGGACTCCCCGATGTGCAGCAGCAGATTCAGGAGCGCCGGTGAGGGCATGCCGGCCCATTCGGGGGTGACGAACACCGCACCGTCGCAGGCCTGAAGGCGATCGACGACGGGCTGGGCGGCGTGAGAGTCCCATGCTTGCTCGATGTCGGTGGTCAGGGCCAGAGCATGAAGATCATGCACCTCAGCTTGGGACCCGACCGACTCGATTCGTTCTGCGATGTAGCGGCTGACGCGAAGCGATTGCGAATCGCTTCGCTGCGACGACGAGATGACCGATATCTGCACGCCTCGTGTCTAGCGGACCCGAGCTAACAAGCGTCAGCCGGGGGCGAGCTCACCGGGCAGCAATGACCAGATCTGTTCGTCGATCCGTCCTTCGCTGAGGCCGCAACGAGGCGCGTGCACAGATCGGGCAACGCCCTCCAGAGTGAAGCCCAGTCGATCCAACAAGCGTCCTGACGCCAGATTGCCGACCATCACTTCGGCGACGATGCGCTGTATGCCGAGCTCAAAGAGTTGTCCGCAGACAGCTCGAGCAACGCTCGTGAGTACGCCACGACCTCTGCCATGGGGCGCCAGCCAATAGCCGATCAGCGCCGTGTGAGAGTCCCAGTCGGGCCGAGCGCCGATTCCGCCGAGGATCACGCCGTGTTGTTCGATGACGTAGCGGTGCTCGGCGCTCCCGAGGAATTTGTCGAAGTCGTCGTCGGAGTACGGGAAAGGAATCGTCGTCCACTTGGCGATGTCGTCGGTGGAATTGAGAATGTCCAACATCTGCTCCCGATCCGCCTCGACCGGCGGGCGCAGACGCAGGTCTCCAACCATCGAGACCGCTGGCAGCCCATGTTCGACCATGGGCCTAGGTTTGCAGCTGAAGCGCCCGACGACCAGCGGGTATCGCCATCGAAGGGTTCCCGAGCACGGTTCGATGCCAACCCCTAAGCTTCAGTCGTGTCGGAACAATCGGCCGCGTCGGCACCGCGAAGCTCCCTTCTCGTTGAACTTGTTGCGGCGCTGGCCTTTGTTGTGACCGCTGTTGCCGCCGGTGTTTCGACCGCCGCGTTTGTCTTCACCGGGTCACTATCGGAAGGGCTCCCGCGAACGGTCGGAGCATTCGTTCTTGCCGAGGCCGTGCTGTTCGTGTACGTGGGGTGGCGAAGCCAGTTCGTTCCGGTCACTGCGTACCTCCAAGAAACGCCCGCCGTCGTGATCGTTGCCGTGGGGTCTGCGCTGATTACCCGCGACTCCCCACAACCGATCGCCGACTTCCTGATCGTGATGGCCCTCACCACCCTGACGACCGGCGTGGTCATGTGGGCGGTTGGACGATTCGCCCTCGGCAACATGGTTCGCTACGTGCCCTCGACCGTGGTGAGTGCATTCGTCGGCGGCAGCGGCTGGCTCATCACCAAGGGAAGCTTCGAGGTGATGCTCGACCAACGGCTCTCCTGGACGGTCGTGGACAATCTGTTCGACGGCGGCGTGCTGCTCAAATGGCTTCCGGGTCTTCTGCTCGGGGTGGTCATCCTCCTACTCAGC
Source organism: Acidimicrobiales bacterium (assembly GCA_013003325.1). Taxonomy (GTDB): domain Bacteria; phylum Actinomycetota; class Acidimicrobiia; order Acidimicrobiales; family SZUA-35; genus JABDIY01. The sequence goes on along the minus strand of JABDJU010000001.1, from coordinate 85 downwards.
ATCTCGGATCGAGTCGCCCCCCTCATCACCAGTGCGACCGTGGTCGCCTCGGTCGGATTGTTTTACGCCGCGGTCGCACCGTGGT
>JABDJU010000370.1 GCA_013003325.1 Acidimicrobiales bacterium | reverse complement strand
TCGTTCCCGCTTCACCCTCGGGACTCCACCACTTGGTCAACTGACGGTCTGTGGCCACCCAACCGGGCAGCACGGTGTTCACTCGAACGTTGTCGACGCCGAAGGTACGGGCCAGGGTTCGTGTGATCCCTTCAACGCCGCTCTTGGCGATCGCATAGCCGGGAAAGAAGTCTTCCTGGATCTGATACGACGACGAGCCGATGTTGATGATCGAGCCGTTCCTGGCCGCCAACATCTGAGGCGCCACCGTCTGAATGGCGAAGAAGTAGTGCCGTAGGTTCACGTTGATCCGGTCGTCCCAATACTCGGGCGTCATCTCCTCCCACGTGTGGCGATCGTCGTTGGCGGCGTTGTTGACCAGAACGGTGATGCCGTCGAGATCTTCGATCGCTTGGGTCATCGCCGTCTGGGTGGCCGGGATGTCGAGCAGGTCGACGTGGTAGAACCGGGGCTGATGTCGGGGTGCGAGTTCGGCGCACCGTTCGAGCGTGCGGGCAGCGTTTTCGTCGTTGATGTCGGCGAAGCCCACCCGGCTGCCCTGTTTCACGAACTCTTCCACAATTCCGGCCCCGACCCCGTCGGCACCGCCGGTGACAAACACCGAACGATCTTCCAGGGACGGGTAGCGGGCGTACTCGGCGTCGACGGGTGCGGTCGGATCTGTCATCACAACCGACTCTAGACATCAGGCCGGCGAGCGAGGAATTCGCATCACGCTGAGCGGACCAGCTCCCGGGGATGCGGATGATCGCTCTGCACCGATCCGTCGGCCATCACAACCCCGTCCGCACAACGGGTTTCCACCGTGCCGCTGCGGAACTGTTCGCGATAGAGCGTGGCGTAGGAACCTCCCAGTTTGAGGAGTTCACCGTGGGTGCCCGACTCGACGATGGTCCCGCTTTCGACCACGTGAATCACATCGGCGGCCTGAATGGTGGACAACCGATGGGCCACGGCCAAGGTGGTTCGCCCCGAGATCAGCGCACCGAGCGCCTCCTGGATTCTGCGTTCGGAAGCCGAATCAAGAGCCGAGGTTGCTTCGTCGAGTACCAGGATCTTGGGGTCGAGCAGCAGCACCCGCGCGATCGCGATCCGTTGACGCTCACCGCCTGACAGCCGGAAGCCCCGCTCGCCGACCACAGTGTCGTAGCCGTCGTCGAATTCCATTATGCGATCGTGGATTGCCGCCGCCCGGGCCGCAGCGATCACTTGGTCGATCGATGCGTCGCCGTTTCCGTAGGCGATGTTGTCCCTGAGCGTGCCGGCGAACAGGTACGACTCCTGGGTGACCATCCCGACGGCTCCGCTCAAGCTGGAGGCGGCCAGGCTTCGCACGTCGACCCCGTCGATCGAAACCGACCCAGCGTCGGGATCATAGAAGCGGGCCACCAACTGGAGGATCGTTGACTTGCCGGCGCCGGAGGGCCCTACAAAAGCAACGAGCTGGCCCGGCTCGGCTCGAAACGAAAGCTGTTCCAGCGACGCCGACTCGTTGGTGGGGTACCGGAACTGGACGCCGTCGAAGGACAACACTCCTTCGATTTGCGACGGCTCCAGGCTGACCGCATCGACGGCCTCGGCCACATCGGGCTCGATGTCGAGGTAGGCGAAAATCCGGCCGAACAGCGCCTTGCTCGACTGCAGTTCCACAAAGGTCTCCAACATCCGGGCGACCGGGAAGAACAACCGGTTCTGAAGCGAGGTGAAGGCCACGATGGTGCCGGCCGTCAGATTCGATTCACCCTGCAGCGCATACCCGGCGGCCAGGTACACCACGATCGGCGTGATACCGAGAAACGTCTGGATCACGGTGAAGAACGCCTGGCCGATCACCTGCTGCCGCTGCGCCGACACGGACAGCCGCTCACTGCTCTCCTGGAAGCGCTGAATCTCGCGCTCCTGTTGCCCGAAGAGCTTCGCCAGTGTGACCCCCGAAACCGACAGCGTTTCCTGTGTGATTGTCGACATCTCGGCGTTCTCGGCCTGGAGTTCACGGGTGTAGCGCTGGCGCCGCGTGCCGATGAACCTGGTGGCCGCGACGAACAGTGGAACGGCCAGCAGTGTGACCAGCGTCAGCTGCCACGACAGCACGGTCATGGCGACCAGGGCCGAGATGAAGGTGATGCCGTTGGAAAGGATCGAGGACAGCGTGGTGGTCACAGCATTCTGTGCGCTCGAGACATCGGAGGACAGTCGAGACTGGAGTTCTCCGGTTCTCGCACCGGAGAAGAACGACAGCGACAAGCTCTGCAAGTGGCGATACAGCCGATCGCGGAGCTGTCGAAGCACAAGTTGACCGAGCCGGTTCGTCTGCACGGTCTGCGCCACGCCGATCACCCCGCTGATCGCCGAGATCGAGATCATCACGATCACCAGGGTCCACAACAGACCCATGTCCAAGCCGTCGGCGCCGAAGAGAGCGTCGTCGAACACGCTGCGGATCAAGATCGGGTTGATGATGCCCAGCCCCGCACCGATGGCGACCAGCACGGCAACCAGGGCAACCCGCGCCCTGTGAGGCGCAAAGAGTCTGGCTACCCGAGACCAGCTGAACGCGTCGTCGGGATCCGGCGTCGTGGTGGGGCCCTGAGTGCGATCTGGCCGTGCAGCGGTGGCGTTCATCAGGCAAGACTACGATGCACCGCCGATGGGTCGCTTGGCCCGGCTGAGTTAGATTTCTCACAGCGGAAGGTCGTTTCATCCTCGACATGCATCCGCTGAGCGACCAGGATCGACCCTATGGAGCAGGTCCGCCGATTCGAACCTCTGCTCGAGGAACTCACTGGGCCGTGCGTGCTCGGCATTCTCGGCGTGGCGATGATGAGCGCACCATCGATCAGTGTCGGCGGCTCACCCGACTCATCCACCATCGGCCTTATCGCCGTGATCGGTTCCGTGCTCGGCCTCGTCGCATTATGGATCAACCACCGTCGCCTCACTACCGCCAAGGCGACCGTCAAGCCGATCCATTCGGCCCCCGGTCCGGGCGAGATCGGCCCATGGTCGGCGATGCTGGTGATTGACACGGCATGGCCCCAGGT
>JABDJU010000364.1 GCA_013003325.1 Acidimicrobiales bacterium | reverse complement strand
GCCATGGGAATACACCTCCTGCAAAACTACCTCGTGGAGTGTCGGTTTTGCATGCATGTTTCGGGTCGTCCTTTTTGGCCTGGTCAGGAGGGTCCGAAGGGGGAAACACCGGGCGGGGCGGGGGGAGAGGACACCCCGCCCGGTGCTGAGAGGAGGTGCCGTGGCACCTCTTTTCTTGGGGCATGACCAGTGTCGTTCTGAGGGGAATGAACTGTCATCGGGGACAACCCTGATCGCACCCTGATATTCCCGACCCGGGGTCGGGGCTGAGAGTCTCTACGTCGCTGGTTTGCGACTCGATCGAGTGCCTCACTCCACTCGGATCGCCACAGCTGCTTCAAGGTCGACATCACCCACTATCCGACCGACGAGCGGCACATCAGTTGTTGATCGGTACCGCACCTCGACCGTGAGGGTGTCCCCCGGCGCCCGACCCCCCGAAAGCGAGACAGAGAGCTGGTCGGCCTGGAGTCCCGCCGCACCGATCGCCGCGCCGTGGGCGGTTGCCAGGGACGGGTCAACCGCCGCCGCCCGGGCCGCTTCGCGGGCGGCGTGGTGGACCAGCACCGAGTCGACGGCGATGACCGCCACCTGCCCGACGGCCAGAGCGAGGACTACGACGACCGGCAGAACCAAGGCCAGCTCCACCGTGGCCTGACCTCGGCTGGCGATCGGCATCAGATGCTGCCGATAACGGTGTCGATCACCCGATCGAGGAGCTCGCCGATTTTGCCGGTGCCGTTCACCCAACGGATGAACAGGCCGGCAAGCAGCGACGCCGCCAACACGACCACGACGTATTCGACGGTCGCCTGGCCGCGGCGGTTCGCTGGCACCGCGAAACGGGTGGGGCAGTAGAGGAGGAGAAGATTGATGAAGAGCATGACGCTGTCCTTTCAGGAATGGATGGTGGCGGTCTCGGACCGCAAGGGCCCGACCTCAGAACGAGGTCTGGCCGAACGACAGCAAGACGAACGGAAACAAAGTTCCGATCATCACCGCCGGGAGGCTGCACAGGCTGAGCGGGGCCAGCATCAGGACCGGGATGCGCCGAGCTCGTTCCTCGGCCGCCAGCCGGTTGAGTCGGTTCGCCTCGACGGCAAGCCGGTCGAGCACCAGCGCCACCGGCGCACCATCTCGATCCGACGAGATCAAGACCTCGGCGACCGAAGCCATCTCCGGTCCCCCCTCGTCGGCCAGTGCGGCGAGCACGGTTCGGCGGCCATGGCCTACGGCCAACGATCGCTGAGCGTGCCGGAACCACGGTCTGGTGGCACTCGGCGCGCAGCGGGTGGCGAAGTCGACCAGCAGCTCCAGCGTCATGCCGACGCTCACCCCGATCGCGAGGACCTCGAGGGTGTCGGGAACAGCGGCGACCTGCATTCGTCGGCGGTGGACTGCGATCGCACGACGCCGAAGGGGTGGCACCGCCACGATCGCGACGCCACAGGCGACCGCGATCACCGGCCACCCGAGTGCGGCGAAGAGGAGAGGAACCGCAGCCGACAAGGACCGTCTCGGTCGAGGAGATCGCACGACCGGTTCGGACCCTTTGATTGTCCACAGCCAGGGAACCGTGCCTGCGATGACGCCGAGGGCCAGAGCCATCATGACGGCACCCGAGCGCGGGTGAGGTACCTCATCCAGGCCCATCCGAGATACGACAGGGTCAGGGATGCTGCGACCGAGACCGTCCCCCACCACGTGTGGAGATAGAACTCGGCCGCTCTACGGTCGCTGAGGCCGTAGAGCACGGCGACGACCACCGGGAAGAACGCCATGACCGCAGCCGACGCCAGCTGCTGCCCTGACAACGACTGCGCCGTGCGGCCGTCGAGGGCCGCCCATCGCAGCCGGTAGGACAATCGTTCCATCGGCGCCGACGCGTTCCCGCCGGACAGTTCGGCAGCCAGCAGCGCCGCTGGCACCAGCCCCTCGAACTCAGACAGCACATCCGACAGCCGCTCGCCGCCGTGAATCCGGGCGATGACGCGAGTGAGGCCGAGCATCTCGACCTGCTCAGGCGACAGTGCACCGAGCGCCCCGCTCACAGGCATGCCGGTGGCCAGTAACCGAGCCAGCACCTCGACCGCGGCCGGCACCCTGCGGTGCCGGGCCAAGGCCATCCTGTGGCTTCGTTCAGACCGAGCGATCGAACGAGCTAACCCGGTTGCCAATGGGCCGACGGCTACCGCCAGGAGCGCGTGCTGGGCCATCACCGCAACTGCTAGGGCGACCACCGCGATGAGAGAAACTAGAAGTGGCAGCGCTGACCGCGGTCGAGCATGTCGGTCCGGTTCGACCCGCCGGTCGGCAACGAGAAAAGCGGCGAGAGCGCTCATCGCGGCGACTCCGTACCCGGTCACGATCCATTCCAGTCGGAGATATCCAAGAAGGTGACCATCCGGTCGGGTCCCTCTCTCGAGACGTGGGCGACCAGATCGACACCGGAGTGGATCATGGCCTCAATCGCCGACGGAGCGGCGGTGGAATCGAGCTGGGCCAGCACCGCCAGGCGGTCGAGCACTGCACCCCCGCCGATGCCGTGGCAGGTGGCCAAAGCTCCCCGGTGCCCCGAGTTCAGCGCGACCAGTAGATCGAGCGCTTCGGGTCCCCGAACCTCGCCGACGACCATCCGGTCGGGCCGCATCCGGAGGGCGTTTCTCACCAAGTCTCTCAGCGTGACCGGCTGGTGGAGCTCCCCGAGTGCGGGCTGGGCCTCGAGCCGAACCGCCGACATCGAATTCAGCTGCAGCTCGGCGGTGTCTTCGATCACGACGAGGCGTTCGTCGGCTGGTAGCTCATCGACGAGAGCGGAGATCAACGATGTCTTGCCGGCTCCGGTCGCTCCGGAGACCACGATGTTCAGGCGGTCGGCGAGCGCGGCGCGAAGCCGTCGGGCCGTGGCCGCATCACCGAAGCGTTCGAGTTCGATGACCCGGCGGGGGAAGCGGCGGATGGTGACCAGCGGGCCCTGAGGGGCAACCGGGGAAATGGCGACATGGAGGCGACTGCCATCTGCCAGGCGAGCGTCGACGGTGGGATGGAGGCGGTCGAGTCGACGTCCGCTCGGCGCAAGCAGACGCTCGACCAGCAGATCGAGATCGACCTCGGTGAGAGTGATGCCGCTCGAATGCCACGCTCCCTCGACGTCGACCAGCACCTCGCCGGGACCGTTGATACAGATGTCGTTGACCTCTTCGCTGGCCAGCAGCGGAGTCAGAGCACCGAAGCCGTCGATCCGCTCGAGCGTCTGTTGCACCCGGCGGCCGGCGTCGGCGGCGCTGGTCCCGGGAGCCGATGATCGCAGCCGCTCGACGAGTTCGGCCGGGCTGAGGTCTCCGTCCTCGATCAACCACCGACGAAGTTGGTCGTGAGGGCGTGCGCTCACCACAGCTCCTCCAGGCGACGCAGCGACCGCGGGATCCGCCCTTTGAGAACGCCGGCGTCGACCGCCCTGGCCACGGCCGGATCGGCGGCGATCTCGACAACGACAGGGACGCCCAGCGCAGCTTCTATGTCGGCTCCCCGCAGCGGCCGACCCCGCTCGGCAACGAGTACGACCCCATCGGGGACCGGCCCGGCCATGGCGGCGTGTACTGCGAGATAGCACGGCCGGGTGACCAGCAGGCTCCGATCCGCGGAGTGGATCAACGGGACACCGGCCTGGCCCATGCGGCCAAGATCGACCACCACGGTGCGGGGCTCGCAACTCAGGAGCTGGGCGAGGGCGCGAAGCCGGTCGGGGCGGGGAAGGCAACCGGTGCGGGCAACGGTGAGTACCGACAATCGGTCAGACACCCGATCGGCGTCGCGTGCCAGAGCGTCGGGATGGGGTGCGTCGGCCCCGAACCAGTCGGTGAGGGTGGCCGACGGGGTGGAGATCCCGAGGATCTGGGGTTGATCGCCGGCGAGATCGACCAGCAAGGTGTCGGTCTGGGCCGACCCGAGCAGAGCGGTGGTCGCGGCGACGACCGAAGTGCCGACCCCGCCCTTGGCGGAATAGAACGTGAGCCAGCGGGCACGACCAGCGGGCATGCGCATCTCCAAAGGGCCATGTGGTGTCGCAGCGAGGCGACCGCGGCAGCCCTACGACTGCGACAAGCGATGGCTTGGGATGCCGACACTACCCAGACGGCACGCTCAATGAAACGTAGATAACCGAATTTGAAGAAATCCACCGCATATCAACTGCATGCATATCCGGCTGGCAGCCAAGGGAGACCGACACGAAGCCCGTATCGTCCGTGGTGGAGGTGTCTGCGTACCTGGTGGGCGCCCCCGCCTTCAAAGCGGGTGTGACGGGTGATCCTCGTCAGGCGGGTTCGATTCCCGTCCACCTCCGCCACAACCCAAACGGGCGCCGAGCCCTGCGGCCCGACGCCCGTGTTTTTGGGGAGAGAACTTCCCTATGTCAGGACGGCGCCGACGGTGTTGGTCATGACCGCCGACACCAGGTAGGGATCAGCGTTTGCGTTCGGGCGACGATCTTCGATGTAGCCCTTCTTGTCGTGAGCGACCTGCCACGGGATTCGGATCGACGCACCGCGGTCGGATACGCCGTAGCTGAACTGATCGAACCGCTGCGTCTCGTGCGCACCGGTGAGACGATCCTCGATCCCGACGCCATACGCGGCGAGGTGCTCTTCGGGCTTGCCCGGCTGCCCGAGGGCTTCACAGGCGGCGATGATGGCGTCGTAGTCTTCTCGCATCTTGCCGGTCGAGAAGTTGGTGTGCATGCCGGCACCGTTCCAGTCGCCCTTCATGGGCTTGGCTTCGAGGCTCACCTCGAGGTCTTCGTCCTCGGCCAGTCGATACAGCAGGTACCGAGCGATCCAGAGGTGGTCGCCGACCTCGACCGTGCCGGCCGGGCCGATCTGGAACTCCCACTGGCCAGGCATCACTTCGGCGTTGGTGCCGCTGATTTTGAGTCCGGCTCGGATGCACGCCTCGGCGTGACGCTCGACCAGGTCGCGACCGAAGATCTTCACCGCGCCGACGCCGCAGTAGTAGGGGCCCTGGGGACGGGGGTAGCCGTGCTCGGGGAAGCCTGCGGGCCAACCGGTGACCGGATCGAGCAGTGTGTACTCCTGCTCGAGGCCAAACCACATGTCCTGATCGCCGTATTTGTCCTCGGCCTCCCGAGCGACGGCCCGCGTGTTCGAGGGAATCGGCGACTGATCGGCGGTGTGGAGGGTCTCGCACATCACCAGCACGTTGTCGCCGCCGCGAATGGGATCGGGGCATTGGAAGACCGGCTGAAGCACGATGTCGGATCGGTCACCCGGAGCCTGGTTGGTAGAGGAGCCGTCGTATCCCCATACGCCGGGCTCGGTCCCATCGGGAAGGATCTTCGTCTTCGAGCGGATTTCCGGGGTTGGTTCGGCCCCGTCGATCCAGAGGTATTCGGCCCTGTAGACCATTGGTTCTCCTTGGTACATGGTTCATGCGATCTCGGCGTAGTGCTGCCAACACGAACGTGATATTCGGTGGCCAACCGCGCTGTCAGCCATTCCCTAGCCCCTTGAGTCAAACGTCGGAACGGCGCGTTCACAATCTCTGATTGTTAATGGGGTGTGAACGATCTAAGACAGGCCGAGAGCGACGGCGTCGGGCCTGTTCCCTGGAATGAACCGATCACGGCAATAGCTGCCCAGGCGCGTGCTTCGATACCCTTCGATGCGCCTTTTGCGAACCGAGGAGACTGGTCGATGAACCCTCAATCTGACTACGTGCTGAAGGCGGTCGAAGAACGACGCGTTCGTCTGATCCGCCTGTGGTTCACCGACGTGCTGGGTCAGCTGAAGTCGGTCGCCATCAGCCCCGCCGAGCTCGACAGCGCCTTCGACGAGGGTGTGCACTTCGACGGTTCGGCGATCGACGGGTTCAGTCGAGTGCAGGAATCGGACGTCATCGCCAAGCCCGACCCCACCACGTTCGAGCTGATGCCGTGGGCCGACGGCGGCTCGACGGCCCGCATGTTCTGCGATATCACCAACCCCGACGGCAGCCCCTTCACCGGCGATCCCCGCCACATCCTGCGCCGGAATCTGGCGGCGGCCGAGACCGAGGGATACGGGCTGTTCACCGCTCCCGAGATGGAGTTCTTCTACTTTGCCGACGGAGACCCGAGCCACGCCCCCGAACTGCTCGACAGCGGATCGTTTTTTGATCTGACGACCAGCGATGTGGCGTCTGACCTCAGGCGCCGCACGATCACGGTGCTCGAAACGATGGGCATACCGGTGGAGTATTCGTTTCACGAAGACTCGCCGAGTCAGCACGAAATCGACCTGCGCTACACCGATGCCCTCACGATGGC
>JABDJU010000362.1 GCA_013003325.1 Acidimicrobiales bacterium | reverse complement strand
CTGCCTCCGAGGTCGACTCCTTGATCTCGACGGCTCTCCTCGCTAGCGCGCCATCGATGGAAGAAGGTGCGTTCGAGCGGTTCGCCGATCCCACCGAGCAGGCGGTCGCCACGATCGGTCGCACAGTGCTCGACGTCGACAGCCTCACCGACGGGCGCACGTGGTCCGGAGGAGAGACCTTCACTTCTGACCGCAAGCGCATGTCGGTTATCACCTCCGAACCGGAGGGTGGCAACCGCCTGTCACTCAAAGGCGCACCCGAGGTGGTCCTGGACCTGTGCACCGATGAGGCTGATGGTGCGGGCAGGGTAGCGCTGAGCCCCGAGCGGATAGCGGAGTGGATCGACAGAATCGAGTCGATGGCAGCCTCAGGCCAACGGTTGCTGGCCGTTGCCTCCCGGTCGGTGAGCGACCGCGAGCTCAGGTCGGTCCCCGCCGCCGACCTCGAGCGAGAACTGACCCTGCATGGCGTGATCGGGATGATCGATCCGCTGCGGCCCGAAGCCACCGATGCGGTGAGGGAGGCCCACTCGGCCGGAATCAGAGTGGTCATGGTGACCGGGGACCATCCGGGCACAGCCACAGAAATCGCCGGTGAAGTCGGTGTGTTCCACCTCGGGGACCGAGTGCTCACCGGGACCGAAGTGGACCACATGCCCGAGAGCGAGTTCGCCGAGGCCGTCACCTCGACATCGGTCTTTGCACGGGTGACCCCGGCCCACAAGCTCCGGATCGTGTCGGCGCTCCAGGACCACGGGGAGATTTGTGCCATGACCGGCGATGGAGTCAACGACGCCCCCGGTCTCAAGGCTGCCGATATCGGTATTGCGATGGGCATGGGAGGAACCGACGTCGCCAAAGAAGCGGCCAGCATGGTCCTCACCGACGACAACTTCGCCACCATCGTGGCTGCGGTCCGTGAGGGACGGGCGATCTTTCAGAACATCCAGAGCTTCTTGCTCTACCTGCTCGGCTCGAACGCCGGGGAAGTTCTCACCGTTCTACTCGGCGTCGTGTTCGCCGGCGTCCTCGGGCTCACGGGGTCCGATGGTGCCACCGTGGTCGCCCCACTTCTGGCGGTTCAGATTCTTTGGATCAACCTGCTCACCGACTCGGCCCCCGCGCTGGCGCTTGGCGTCGACCCGCCGACCGGAGAGCTGATGACACGCCCGCCCCGAAAGCCCGGCGAGGGGATACTCACCCGTCCGATGTGGCGGCGGATCGCCCTCATGGGTGTCGTGATGGCTTTCGTCACCCTCCTCACCCTGGACCTCTATCTACCGGGAGGTTTCTTCGAGGGCGAGTCCGACATCGTCGAAGCCCGTACCGCGGCCTTCACGGTCCTTGTGTTCACTCAGCTGTTCAACTGCTTCAACGCCCGATCCCTCACCACCAGCGCGTTCTCCGGGCTCCTGTCGAATCTCTGGTTGTGGGCGGCCATCGGGCTCTCGGTCGTTCTCCAAGTTGGGGTCGTTCATCTTGAAGTCCTCAACGACGCGTTTGGTACGTCGCCGCTCGACGCTGAGTCGTGGGTATTGGCCGTGGTTCTTGCCAGCGCCGTGCTGTGGGTCGGGGAGGCGGTGAAGCTCGCGACCCGGCGGCCCGTGGTCCAGCCGGCCGGTTGGAGGTGATCGAGGCGACTGGATGCCTAGTTGCCGCGGTCCCACCACTGGAGCAGACGCAAGGCCCGCAGGGTCGACCAGCGACTCGGACCTCTGGCCTCCATCTTGAACCAGTAGCGGCCCGGGTAGCTTCGATAGACCGGCCAGGCGCCGTCGGAGCGTTGGGCTCCTCGAACCACTTCGATCGCATCCTCCAGCCGGCTGTCACGGTCAGCTCCGACCGAGCGGAAGTGCTCGAGGCCGCGCACGATGTCGAAGTGCCATTGGGGTGGGAACGGGAATCGGGTGAACGTCGGGTTCACCACATCACCGCTGCGGTGCGAGCGGTACAGACTGTGGGCGAGGAAGAACGCCCGACCCCGCTCGAGGGCGGTTGAAACATCGACCGGACCATCGGTTTCGGCGTATCTCGACAAGGCCTCGAGTGTCATGATCGTGGTGTGGAACGATCCGTGGGTTGAGCCGCTTCGCACCGCCTCACAGTTCCAACCGCCGTCGCACAGCTGATCGGCCAGCAGCCAGGCGACGGTGTCGTCGACCCGCGGATCTTCAAGTCCGAAGGATCGAGCGAGGAACACCATCATGGCCGAAATGCACGTCTCGGGTTCCTTGATGGTCTTGGCCAGGTTGATGCCGCCGCCGAAGTAGTGAGCGCCGTCCCAGAGCCGCTCGCACCCGGCGAGAGCCTGAGGGTTGCCGGGCTCGAGACCCAGGCGTTCCAGCAGTAGCAAGGTGTAGGTGGTCGAGGTCCATTTGGGGCTGTACAGCGCGCCGGCCCAGAGCCCGTCGTCGTCCTGGGCGGCGAGGAGCCGAGCCCCCCAACCTTCGGTAGCCACCAGACTGCGTTCCTTGGCGATCTGGGCGGGGGCACCGTGGGTGAGATCGGCGTGGACCTGCCACCGGATCGCAGGATCCCCGGCCAACAGCCACGCCAGGATCTCGCGTCGCTGCTGGTCAGCGTATTCGGTTGCGCCAACGGAGGTTCGGGTCGACACCACTTTCCCGATCATGGGGGACTGATCATTTGCGATCACGCTGAGTCAGGATCGGGAAACGCTGAAGAGGCGAAGGTCCTCAGTTGACCCCATGTTCGCTGCTCGAGGCTTCATTGCCCTTCACTTGAAATGGAACGCCTCGAGCCTGAGGTGGGAATGAGTCCTTGGGCTCAAGCCGATCGATAGAAAAGAGGGCTTCCGCCTCTGCTCGAACAAGGGTGGGGCGTGGCTGACTCGTACTGGGACCGGAGCGTTCTCTTCGCGGTCCCGAATCCGCTTCGAACGATTCCGGAGGCAACGATGTCAACAGTCACAACCCCACCCCAAACCACGACGGACACGGCTCAGGTGAAGTGGTTCAGCG
>JABDJU010000358.1 GCA_013003325.1 Acidimicrobiales bacterium | reverse complement strand
TTTCCAACCTGCTCATGGTATGTACCCCTTTTCCGTAGTTGTAGCCCCTCAACCGAACGTAGCGGAGTACTTGCTCGCTCGCCCGACTAGTGACCCGCATCCAGCTCAGACGGTCGAATGGGATTGGTCATCAACTGAGCGAGGATGTATCAAGGCAACCGAAACCACACGCCGAAAGGACCGTCGATGAAGCAAGACGCACGAGCCAAGATCAGCGATGGAAGGGGCTTCATCGCAGCTCTCGATCAGAGCGGAGGCAGCACACCCAAGGCCTTGCGGCTGTACGGGGTTGAAGAATCGGAGTACTCAGGCGACGACGAGATGTTCGATGCGATCCATGCCATGCGGTCGCGCATCGTCACAAGCCCGGCTTTCGGCGGCGACCGAATCGTTGGCGCCATCCTGTTCGAACAAACCATGGATCGCCAGATCGACGGTCGAGCCAGCGGCGACTATCTGTGGAACGTGAAGAACGTCGTCCCGTTCTTGAAAGTCGACAAAGGGCTGGCCGACGAAGCTGACGGTGCCCAGGTGATGAAGCCGATCCCTGGTCTCGACGAGCTGCTGAATCGCGCCGTGGACAAGGGCATGTTCGGAACGAAGATGCGTTCGGTTGTCAAGATTGCGAACCCCTCGGGTGTCAACGCAGTAGTCGCCCAGCAGTTCGATATCGGAAAGCAGATTCTGGGTGCTGGCCTGGTGCCGATCATCGAACCCGAGATCGACATCCATAGCCCGTCCAAGGCCGAGGCCGAGGCTCTACTACGTGACGCGATCATGGAGCAATCCGCGGGACTGGGCGATGAGCAGGTGATGCTCAAGTTGACACTGCCCGAAGAGGCCAACTTCTACGCACCGCTGGTCAGCCACCCGAACATCTTGAAAGTGGTTGCTCTCTCCGGTGGGTACTCACGCGACGATGCAAACGCTCGCCTCGCCCAAAACAACGGCATGATCGCCAGCTTCTCCCGGGCTCTCACCCAGGGGTTGTCGGCTCAGCAGACCGACGAGGAATTCAACGCCGCTCTCGACGTCTCTATTCAGAGCATCTACGACGCGTCGATCACTTGAGGTGGATCAGTCGGCGATCCACGACTCGCCCCTGACGCCCAGACCGTCGGCGATGCGGTTGGCGTAGGCGTAATAGGCGATTACCTCCACGATGTCGAGTACATCGCGGTCTGAGAAGCCGGCCGATCGCAGCATCTGCACGTCTCGTTCGGTCATTTCAGCAGGCGTTCGGGTGAGCTTCACCGCATAGGCCAACATCGCCGTGCGAGACTGGGACAGCTGAGCTTCACGCCAGTCGGTCTCGACCTGAGTGAGCAGCTCATCGTCATGGAGCAGTCGACGCAGACCGCGCCGGTGGTGATCCACTCAATAGTGGCACTCGTTCTCGATGCTCACGACCAAGGCGATCATCTCCCGGTCGACCTTGCGCAGACTCGCCGTGCCGGCCATAGCCGATTCGTAGAGGTTGTGGTGAGCCGCTAACCCCCGAGGGTTCAGCGAGTGCACGGCCATGATGTGATCGACCCGGCCGTGCTCGCCGTCGACCACCTGACCGTAGAGCTCTGCCAGCAGGCCGTCTGGATCGTCTCGCCATCGCTCGTCGGGAATCGTCTCGATCCACGCTGCATCGCCGTGATCCATGAAGCCATTCTGGCACGATCGGGTCCTGGCGCTTCAGCCGACGTGGATGCCGCCCCGATTGCCCACCTCGACCGATCCGTATCGCTGCGCAAACACCTCGGGCAGCGCACGATCGCCGGGCACTGTCAGCCACAAGCGAAGGAGATGTCGGGGCGACCCGGGCTTGTCTATGAACCCGGTGCGATCGTGCAGCAGGCTGTGGTTGTGCACGAACTGCATGTCCCCGACCTCCAACGTCATCGGTAGATAGATCTGAGGGTCGTTGGCGATCGAATCGAACAGATCGAGCGCAGCGATCACCTCATCGGTCAGAACCGGGGCATATCGAAAGCGGCTGGCCGACTCGATGTACTGGCGTTGATACAGCACGGTCAACTTCTGTTCGAACCAATTCAGCACCGGAATGGTGAAGAAGCCCCGCTCCCCCGGTGGCACCTCTCCCCGTCGGTCGGTGGCGACCGGCTGAAAGAGCACCGCAGTCAGCTCGGGGTTGGTCTCCAGCATGCGGTTGTAGATGGTCGCGGCGCTGACCAGAAGTGAGTCTCCGCCAGACTCGGCGGTTTCCACGCACATCAGACCGACCACATCACATGAGTCGGTATGAAACGTTTGCCGTCGGTCGGTCTGGTAGATCCTGGCGGTTGGGTCGTCAGCGTCGGCCCCGACATTGCGCACGTGTCCGAGCAGATCGCCGGCGGCGTTCTGTGATCGTGTCGAGCCGATCAGCGATCCGAACCAGGAGAACAGCGCGCCGACCTCGTCGACGCTCAAGTCGGCGACCGGTAGCCCTCGGATCAACCGAAACCCCCGACCGTCGATCAATTCCGACCGCAGCCCCTGCACCTTCTCCAGAACGGCGGAGTCCATACGGCGACCGAGGACGGATCTGATCTCAGATTCCGTGAGCTGCCACACCCAGCTGTCGTCGTCGGCCAGATCGGATCCCATCCACGCCGACGGACCGGACTGTTTCGGCGGAAGCTCGAAGGACATCGTTTCGGATCGTAGCTATCGAGCGACCCCATACCGGCTCGAGCTGACGGCGCAGTAGCGTGGCCCGAATCGCAGACGTCTCTCTCTTCCGTGGCTGGCATGTCGTGATCGGCGTCTTCGTCACCCTCGCCGTCACCGCCGGACTCGGCTTCTACAACGCATCGGTGATCCTCCAAGCCGCCCGCACCGAACTCGACACGTCGGTCAGTGCGGTATCGGGGGCGACCGCTCTCTTCTTCGGGATCAGCGGCGTCGTCAGCTTCTTGGCCGGCCCGCTGATGGACCGCTTCGACGTCCGCTGGTTCTACGTTGCCGGAGGAATCCTCGGCGCTGCGTCGCTGGCCGGCCTGCGCTGGGTCAACTCAGTGGTCCTGTTGTACGTGTTCTTTGCCTTCTTCGGCGCCGGATTCGCCTTGGCCGGCCTCGTGCCAGGAACAAGCGTGGTTGCCCGCTGGTTCACGGTACGCCGATCAGTGGCCCTGTCGATCGCGACCACAGGCCTCTCGGTGGGAGGGATCGCTATTACCCCGGTGGCCTCGGCGCTGATCGACGATCGGGCCCTGGCCGGCGCTGGACCGCTGCTGGCCGGCGCCTGGCTGGTCGGCGTCATCCCAATCGCGCTGCTGCTGATTCGTTCGACCCCAACCGACCTCGGGCTTTCCCCCGACGGTGTTTCGTCGACCGAACTTACCTCGCACACCAGGGGCGCCACGTTCCTCCAGGCCCGCCGTACCCGCTTCTTCCTGTTCCTGGCCATCACCTATGCGCTGGTGTTCACCGCCCAAGTCGGTGCGCTGGCTCAGCTGGTCAACGCCGGCACCGAACGGGTCGACAAAGCAGCGGCGACGGCGGCGCTGTCATCGCTGGCCCTCGCCAGCGTGATCGGCCGCCTGGTCGGAGGCGTCGTGGTTACACGGCTGTCGCCGCTTCGGATGACGATGGCCTTGATCCTCCTCCAGAGCGTGGCGCTCGTTCTGTTGGCCTTCGCCGACACCCGTACTGCTCTGATCGGGGCCAGCGTCATACTCGGGCTGTCCGTGGGCAACCTCCTGATGCTTCAGCCGCTGCTTTTGGCCGATGCGTTCGGCGTGGTCGAGTACTCCCGTATCTACAGCTACGGTCAGCTGTTCGCCACGGCCGGGGTGGCGGCAGGGCCATTCGTCCTCGGGGTCGTGCGAGATCTGGCCAGCTATCAACTCGCTTTCCTGGTGGGTGCCGGCACCAATTTCGTAGCCGTAGCAACCCTGGCTCTGGCCGGATCAGTCCACGCAGCTCGCGCCTCCTGGGAACCCGCCCTCGGCTGAGCGACGCACCCGGCGGAAATGGGGCGGAGCCCGCGTACTCGAAGCGACAACGACTGCGTCGAGGTCGAAGCCGAGCGGAACGGACGCCGACCGGCCTCACCACACCGATCGGGCGCCGGCCTCGATCGCCCGGCCGACCGCTTCGAAGGCGGCTTCGGCCACATTGAACGGCAACGACTCAGGCGAAGCCGACACGGCCTGAGTGGACACGGCAAAACAGGTGTCACCATCGAAGGCGGTGTGGGCCGGCCGCAGGCACGCACCCAGAGCATCGTGGGCTCGAACGCAGAGCCGTGTGAGCTCGGATCGGCTCAGGGTGGCGTTGGTGGCCAATGCGACAAGGGTGGTGTTCTGCCCCACCGGGGGCGGAATCGCCATCGGCCCTGGCACCACATCCCCGCCGGACAGCGATACACCTTCGAGCGAGTAGGCGTCGCCCACGGCGTTGAGTACGACCAAGGCCCCCACCGTCACATCACCCCACTTCACCGCGGCCGAACCCAAGGCGCCCGGGTTGGGCGAGCCCCGCCACTTGGAGATCGTGGCTGCCGTTCCGGCACCGAACCGACCCGAACCCACAGGGTCGGCGCTGGCCGCCCGATAGGCGATGCGGCCGCATTCGGCATCGGGCCGGATGGTGGAGTCGACGACCGGAAGATCGAAGATCGCAGCCGCCGGCACTATCGGAACCGGGCCGGCCGGTGTCGACACACCTCGCCCGTCGGCTTCTAGTTCGGCCATCACACCGTCGGCCACGGCAAGGCCGAAGGCGCTGCCGCCGGTCAGCACGAACGCCTCAGCGCTCTCCACCGACATCCCGGGCGTCAGGAGAGCTGTCTCTCGCGACCCGGGGGCGGCGCCGAGGGTGTCGCCGGTGACGATGTTTGGTTCGGGCAGCGTGATGACGGTGCACCCGGTGGCGCCGCTCGGGTCGCTCCAGTGGCCGACCTTGATCCCCTCGACCGAGGTGAGGCTGCCGCCTTCGATGATGCTCATCTCGTGCCTCCTACAGCGGCGGGGTGAAGCGGCCGTCGACGGCGAGCCAGCCGCCGTCGGCCACCAACAGTGATCCGGTGACAAAGCTCGACGCATCGGATGCGAGGTAGACGATCGGACCGGCCATTTCGTCGGGTTGGGCCCAGCGGCCGAGCGCGCTCTTGGATGCATATGCGTCGTACCACTCGGGCACGCTCTTGGTCTGGTCGGTCAACGGGGTCTCCACCACCCCCGGGGCCAGAGCGTTGGCCCGCACGTTCTGCGGACCCAGCTCCGCTGCGAGGGTACGGATCATCTGCAGGACACCGGCCTTGGTGGCGGCATAGACACCCTGCCCCGGTTCGACGACTTGGGAGCGGATCGAAGAGATCGCCACGATCGAACCTCCGCCGTGCTCGGCCATCACCCTCCCCGCGGCGGTGATGGCGTTGAAGGTTCCGAGCAGGTTGACCGACATCACCCGCTGGAACTCCTCTTCGCTGACCTCGAGCAGGCGCTTGCGTACGTTTATGGCGGGCGTGGTCACCAGCACATCGAGCGTCCCGACATCGGCGAACAGCGACCGGATCGATTCGCCGTCGCCCACATCGACCATGGCCGCCGTTGCATTGCCCCCACCTTCGACGATTGCGGCCGCCACTCGCTCAGCGGCTGTGGTGGAAAGATCGGCGCACACCACCTCGGCACCGTGAGCGGCGAGGGCCAGGGCACCGGCCTCACCGATACCGCTTCCGGCCCCGATCACAACCGCGTGCTTGCCATCCATTCGGAACAACTGCCGGTAGCGGTCGAGTGACGACATGGGCGAAGTCTACGCAGGTGGCGGGGTCGCAGCAGAAACGCAACGACCCCTAGGACGGTGCCCTCCGCTATAACAGTCCGAGTATGTACGTGATCCGCCGGATCGGGGTCTTCCTCTTCAGCTTGATTCTGGCATCGATGCTCGTGTTCGGTGTGATGTCGATCCTGCCCGGCGATCCGGCCATCGTGATCCTCGGCACCCGGGCCACCCCCGAAGCGGTCGAATCGCTGCGCCAGGAGCTCGGGCTCGACCGACCGATCCCCGTTCAATACGCCGACTGGTTTTCCGATGCCATCCGCGGCGACCTCGGCGAAAGCGTCTTCACCGGCAAGGCGATCGCCCCTCAGGTCGTCGACCGACTGAAGGTCACGGTGCCGCTCGCTGTGTTTGCGCTGACCCTCACGATGCTGATCTCGTTCCCGCTCGGCGTGTTCGCCGCATCGCGACACCGCCAGGCCGGCGACGCCGTGGTGTCGGTTGTCAGTCAGCTCGGACTCGCCGTACCCGCATTCTGGGCCGGCTTGATGCTCGTGACCCTTTTTGCGGTCCGGCTGCGCTGGTTCCCGGCCTCGGGCTTCCCCGGTTGGGGCGAGTCGTTCTTCGGCTCGGTTGAAGCCCTCATCCTTCCCGCCATCGCCCTGGCCATCGTCCAGAGCGCCATCATCACCCGGTACGTGCGGTCGGCGGTGCTGGAAACGCTGAGAGAGGAGTACATCCGGACCGCCCGGTCGAAGGGCCTCACCCAATCGCAGGCGCTGTGGCGCCACGGTCTTCGCAATGCCTCCATTCCCGTGCTCACTATCTTGGGCTTGCAGTTCGGTGCCCTGCTGGCGGGCACAGTGGTGATCGAATCCGTGTTCGTACTGCCCGGCCTGGGCAAGATGCTGCTCGACGGCATCAGCCGACGCGATCTGCCGCTCGTGCAGGGCGGCGCGTTCGTGATCGTTGGGATCATTCTGCTGATCAACCTGGCCGTCGACCTCACCTATCGACTGCTCGACCCCAGGTTGAGGTCGCACTGATGTCGATGCAGGAGCCGCTGCTCATCCACGAGCCGCCCAAGCCCGAACAGCGCGGCAGGTGGCGACGACTGAACTTCGTCGTCGGCCTCTCGATCGTGCTGGGGGTAGTCGCAACCGCATTGGTGTCGTTCTTGTGGACGCCGTTCGACCCCGAGCTTGTGGCCGCTGACAAACGGCTCCTCGGAATGGGTGAGCGAGGCCACCCTCTGGGCACCGACCAGTTCGGTCGCGATCTGCTGAGCCAGATCATGGTCGGCTCCCAGACCGCACTGTTCGTCGGAATCCTGGCGGTCACGATCTCGATCTTGATCGGCATCCCTCTCGGCGGCCTGGCCGCCGCCCGACGCGGCTGGGTGGAAGACGTGGTGATGCGATTCTCCGACGTGATCTACGCCTTTCCGCCGGTGCTGCTCGCCATCTTGCTGGTGGCCGCCGTCAGCCCTGGCACCGCCTCGGCGATGGTGGCGATCGGAATCGCCTACATCCCGATCGTCGCTCGGGTGACACGCGGGGCATCGCTCTCGATCTTCGAGCGAGACTTCGTGGCCGCCGCCCGTACCTACGGGAGGGGTAAGACCTTCATCTTCATCCGGCACGTACTCCCGAACATCGCGTCGGTGTTGATCGTGCAGATGACCATCCTGTTCTCGCTGGCGATCCTGGCAGAGGCAGCCCTGTCGTTCCTCGGCATCGGCACTCAGCCGCCCACGCCGTCGTGGGGCCGCAGTCTGCGAGACGCCCAGACGTTCGTGCAGATCACCCCCCGCCTGGCCATCTGGCCGGGCTTCGCCATCGCTCTCACGGTGCTCGGGTTCAATCTGTTGGGCGACGGAGTCCGAGATGCGCTCGACCCTCGCCTGGAATCGAGCCGATCGTGAGCCTGCTCGACGTGCAAAACCTCACCGTCTCACACGGCGGTCTGGCGCTGGTCAACGACATCTCCTTCACCGTGGAGCGCGGCCAACGGCTGGGCATCATCGGCGAGTCCGGATCGGGCAAGACGCTCACCGCCCTTGCGATCCTGGGTCTATTGGCCGACAACCTCTCGGCACGCGGCAGCATCACCCTCGACGGTCGGCCGCTCCTGGGTCTCGACGAAGAGTCGATGTGTGCGGTGCGGGGCGACAACATCTCGATGATCTTCCAGGAACCGATGACCGCGCTCAATCCGGTGATGCGCATTGGCCGTCAGGTTGCCGAACCGCTTCGACTGCACCGCGATCTCGACACCGACGCGGCGATGAGCTTGGCCGTCGAATTGCTCGACAGTGTCGGAATCGAGCACCCCGAGCGCCGCGCCCGCTCCTATCCCCACGAACTGTCCGGCGGGCAGCGGCAGCGAGCCATGATCGCGATGGCGCTGGCCTGCGGTCCCGATCTTGTAATCGCCGACGAACCGACCACCGCGCTCGACGTGACCGTGCAGGCGCAGGTATTGAGTGTGCTCCGAGACCAGGTCTTGGCCCACCACACCG
The DNA here is from genome assembly GCA_013003325.1 of Acidimicrobiales bacterium. Classification (GTDB taxonomy): domain Bacteria; phylum Actinomycetota; class Acidimicrobiia; order Acidimicrobiales; family SZUA-35; genus JABDIY01. The sequence continues at coordinate 2,164 of JABDJU010000358.1, read as the reverse complement.
CCCTGATCCTCATCACCCACGACCTCCCCGTGGTGGCTTCGATGACCGACAAAGTGATCGTGCTGCGCGATGGCGAGATCGTGGACCGAGGTCCGACCGGCACGGTCTTCGATGGGGCGTCGAGCACCTACACCGCAGAGCTAGTGGCCGCCGTCCCGCCGATGAGCCGTTCGTCGATCGCCGAGGCCAAACCCGAAGGTGATGCGCCCGCCGGCACACCGTTGGTTGAGGTGCGCGACGTGCACCGCCAGTACAAGCTGCGACGAACCTCGCTGTTCGAGACCCGACCCGTCATCAAAGCCCTCGACGGGGTCTCGGTCGACATCTACCCCGGTGAGACATTCGGCATCGTGGGCGAGTCGGGGTCGGGCAAGTCGACGTTGGCCCGACTGATCGTTGGACTCGATCGGCCCACCAGTGGCGAGGTGCACGTCGATGGGATCGACGTGTCGGCCGGTCACAGTCTGCGGCCCTTGCGCGACGTGGCCCAAATGGTGTTCCAGGATCCCATGGGATCGCTCGACCCCCGCATGCGGGTCGGTGAGGTGATCGCCGAACCGCTGCGCTCCCTAGGGATCGCCGGCGATCATCCAGCCCGGGTGGCCGGCTTGCTGGAGGCGGTGTCGCTGCCCACCGATGTGGTCGACCGATACCCCCACGAGTTCTCCGGCGGACAGCGGCAACGGATCGCCATCGCCCGCGCCTTGGCTCCCGGTCCCAGGCTCCTCGTTGCCGACGAGCCGGTGAGTGCGCTCGACATGTCGGTTCAGACCGTCACCCTCGAGCTGCTGCGGGAGCTGAAGGAACAGTTCGACCTCACGATGATCTTCATCTCCCACGACCTCTCGGTCGTGCACGAGATCTGCGAGCGAGTCATCGTGCTCGAGCACGGCCGAATCGTGGAACGGGGCGCGGTCGGCACGGTTTTCGGGAGTCCGAAGGAGCCGTACACCCGCACCTTGGTCGAGGCCATTCCCCGTCTCGACGGATCGTTCCTCACTCCGAGTTCGGCGGCGAGGTAGCGTCGGCGGTTCCCAGGCCTCCAGAGCTGCGTGTTAGCGTTGACCGCAATGGCTGGCGACAACGCGTCAGCAGACGTACAGGGAGTGTCGTCAATGCACAAGTCCACCAACGGCCGCTCAACACTTCGCATGGCGCTGGCGATCCTGCTGGGGTTCGCCCTCGTCACCGCAGCCTGCGCCAGCGGCTCCGACGACGGCGAGGCCACCGAAACCACCGCTCAGCCCACCACCACCGCAATCGACGAGGTCACCACGACCGTCGCCACCACCGCCCCGGAAGCCTCGGCGGTTACCGAGGCCCGGATCGGCCTCCAGCTCGAACCACCGACGCTTGATCTCACCGCCAGCCCGGCCGCCGCCATCCCCCAGGTGCTGCTGTACAACGTGTACGAAACGCTGGTCCGGCTTCAGCCCGACGGCTCGATCACGCCGCTGCTGGCCGAGTCGTGGGACATCAGCGACGACGGCCTCACCTATACCTTCAACCTCCGTTCGGGGGTCACGTTCCACAACGGTGACCCGTTCACCGCAGACGATGTGGTGTTCTCGATCGAGAACGTGGCCTTCAACGAGGCTCATCCCTTCACCACCACCTACGCGCCGATCGAAAGCGTCACCGCCGTCGACGACTCGACCGTCGAAGTGACCCTCACCCAGGTGAGCGCCAACCTGTTGTTCTTCATGACCCAGGGCCAGGGTGTGGTACTGAACCAGAACGCCATCGACGACATCGAGAACAGCGCGATCGGTACCGGCCCCTTCGTGTTCGACTCGTGGACCGTCGGCGATTCGATCGTGCTCGCCCGCAACGACGACTACTGGGGCGATGCCGCACTGATGGAGAAGGTGACGTTCCAGTACATCACCGACCCGAATGCGCTGAACAACGCCATGCTCTCCGACGAACTCGATCTGGTGGCCGGCGTATCGGCCCCCGAACTGCTCGAAGCCTTCGAAGCCGATGATCGGTTCGACGTGCTCACCGGACTCACCTACGGCGAGGTGACGCTGTCGCTGAACGGTCGCCGAGCCCCGCTCGACGACATCCGGATCCGCCAAGCGGTCAGCCACGCCATCGATCGTCAGGCTGTCGTAGATCTGGCCTACGCCGGCTACGGCACGCCGATCGGCACCTTCTCGAC
>JABDJU010000342.1 GCA_013003325.1 Acidimicrobiales bacterium | reverse complement strand
GGCCCGGATCGAGCTCCTCGGGGCCCATGATGTCGAGGAACGTGAACGGACCGACCATTCGCCGCTGGCGGTAGGGGAGCAGGCGGCGGACCGAACCGCTCCCGACCGGGCGAATCCTCGGGTCGATGGTCAGCTCCACCGCTGGTGTTCCTGGACGATCGTTCACAACTGTCCTGTCGCTCGCTATGGGTACACAGTGTGCCAGCATCCGTGGCAGGCTTCAGCTGTGGATGGCCAACGCGTGGTGCGTACCTACATGCTGTTGGTCGGTCTCTACACCCTCGCTGCCTCCCTCATATGGAGTGTCAACACGCTGTTCTTGTTGGATGCGGGCCTCGCTGTCGGCGAGGTGTTCATCGCCAACGCCCTCTTCTCCGCCGGCATGGTTCTGTTCGAGATCCCGACCGGGGTCATCGCCGACACGCTCGGCCGCCGGGTTTCCTATCTGGCCAGCGTGAGCATCCTCAGCGCGACGACTGTCATGTACCTCGTCGCCGCTCAGGCTGAGTCGGGACTCGCGGTATTCGGTGTCGTGTCGGTGCTGATGGGACTGGGCTTCACGTTCTACTCCGGTGCGCTCGAGGCGTGGCTTGTGGACGGCCTGAGCGCCATGCGTTCCGATCCCGATCTCGACGGGGTCTTTGCCCGTGGGCAGCAGGTCAGCGGCGTGGCCATGTTCGCCGGCACCATCGTCGGCGGCCTCCTCGGGCAAATCGACTTGGCCGTTCCCTTCGTAGCGAGGGCGGCGCTACTCGTCGTTGTGTTCCTCATCGCCAGCCGGATGATGGTTGAGGTCGGCTTCAGCCGGCAGCCGCTTCGGCTTGAAGAGATCCCGGCCCAGCTGAGGCTGCAAACCGCCATCGGCATCTCCCAAGGGTGGAGAGCGCCCGGTCTGCGACTGCTGATGATCGTCGGTTCGATCCAGGGAATCTTCACCGCCTGGGGCTTTTACGCCGCCCAGCCGTATCTGCTCGACCTGCTCGATCGAGATGCGGTCTGGATAATCGGGCTCGTCACCGCCGGACTCTCTCTCGCCACCATCCTCGGCAACCAAATCGTCGCTGTTCTCAGCCGGCGGTGCGGGCGCCGCTCGACCCTTCTGATCGGAGCCGCTGCGGTGTCAACAGTCGCTGCGATAGCGATGGGGGTGACGTCGTCGTTCGCGTTGGCGGTCGCCGCGCTGTTCGCCCTCGCCGCGGCGTTGGGGGTGATGTCACCGACGAGGCAGGCCTACCTACACGAGGTGACGAGCTCGGATCACCGTGCGACTGTGGTTTCCTTTGACGCCATGGTCGGCTCGGTCGGCGGCGTCGGCGGCCAGGTCGGGTTGGGCGCGGTGTCCGATGCTCGTTCGTTCTCGGCAGGGTATGTCGTCGGCGGCTCCATCACGGTCTTGGCGCTCCCTCTGTTGCTTCGTCTGCGACAGATTGCCGAGCCGGCGGATCATCTCGGACCCGGCGACACCGCCGACGTCGACAGCACTTGTCCGGCCGGCCTCCCGCGGGAAGCCGGCATCGAATCACTACCGGTGCCGACCCTGATCGGCGCCACTGGCGACTGAGACTGCTTCGTCTAGTCGCGGCTGAGGAAGAGGCGAACCACGTAGAAGAACATCGTCATCACCGAACCGAACAGAGCGGCAGCGCCGGCGACGTGAGCGGTGACCGGGTAGTTCCGGACGATGTTCTGGCTTTGGTACAGGATCACGAGTCCCATGAACAGGATCATCGCCAGGCTGAACCATGTTCCGAGTTGAAAGCCGAACAGGATGGCGGCGCCGATGGCGACGAAGGCCATCACACCGGTGAACATGAGCGCCGGCCGCATGAACGACAGGTCTCGACTGGTAGTGATGCCGATCGTGGTGAGCGCAGCGAAGCCCAGGGCGGTAACAATCGCAGCCTGCCAGACCACGCTGCCCGCACCGATTCCGTAGGCGATGGTGAGGATCGGGGCGAACAACACAGCCTCGACCCCGGCGAACCCGAAGAGGGCCAGGTACTGGGTGTTGACCGGGGAGCCCGGCCAGGTGAGGCGATTCAAGAAGTTGCCGAGGAAGCTCGCTCCGAGGATCAGACCGAGCCACACCAAGCCACCGCGTTCACCGGCGACGAGGTTGTAGATCCTCTCGTTGATACCGAGGGCGAACAGCACCATCTCGATGGCCACAAACGCGACGAAGGCCAAGCCGACATGCTGATAGACCCGCACCATGAACGCCGAGCGCTGCTCGACGTCGGAATTGATGGCCGGGATGTACTGAGTTGGCTGGGGGTAAGCCATGGACGCGCAACCTCCTGGATCGCAGTGAACCTCCAGTATCTCACGTTGCAGACGCCAAATGAGTTCCCGGGCGGGGAAGATCCCGACCCCTTCCATATTCACCCACCGAGGTACACTGGAAGAGCTGTTTGACAATCCAACCAGCACATGGGGCTGATCGGTTTCGACGTCGAGACCAGAAGCTGTTTGTGCGACCCGAGTTGCTCAGACTCGTTAAACGGGGCTTTTTGAAGACGGCAACAAGACCGACTTCGCTCTTGCCGCCTAGTCACTAGGTAGTACAGAGGAAAACTGCGAGCCGCGAGGCCACGCAGGGCCTGACCACTACAGCCCGGTAACAGAAGTAGTGGTGGACGGTGGGAGAGACCACTGACGGACAGGGAAAGACCTCTGACACTGGGGAAAGACTCAGCGGTTCTCTAACCCGGTAGAAGGACAGCCGTAAGTCCGAACCACGGGAATGGTCGTAGCGGAAGCAGTGCCTGCTTGGCGGACGGGGGTTCGATTCCCCCCAGCTCCACGTGTGGTCCCCTTCAGGGGGAGCGTTCCACGCAGGTTCCGCTGGTTCGCTCGTTCCTGCGGGCCCACGTCCTCACTCGCTTCGCTCGCTTCGTGGTCCCTCCGGCACTCGGCTCGCAGCGGGGCCACCACCGCGGCTGCCAGCGCAGCGACGGGGTCAGACCCCCCGTAGCGAGTGGAGGAAGAACGGGTCATGAAGCGAGCCGAAGGCGAGTGAGAACATGAGCCGTTCTGAGGAAACGACGCTCGGAACCTCCGTGGCAACGGGCCCCCTACAGGCGGATCTTATTGCCTACTTCTTTCGGCCAGCTCACGGCGGGCTTCGCGGTCGGCGTCGCGTTTGGCGATGATCTGGCGCTTGTCCACGGTCTTGCGACCCTTGCCCAACCCCAGTTCGAGCTTCACCCGTCCATCCTTGAAATACAGCGCCATCGGTACCAGCACGCCCTGGTCTTGGTTCACCTTCGACGACAGCCGCACCAGCTCGTGTTTGTGCAGCAGCAGCTTGCGGCGACGAGCCCGGTCGAGCACCACGTGGGTACCCGCTCTCGAATATGGGGCGATGTGCAGGCCGACCAGAAAGAGTTCGCCGTCTTCAAACCGGGCGTAGGCGTCGTTGAGCTTCACATTCGATTCGCGCAGAGCCTTCACTTCGGCTCCGGCCAACACGATCCCGGCCTCGATCGTTTCGGTGATGTCGAAGTTCAGCCGAGCCTGCCGGTTCGTGGTGATCATCTTCAGCTTGGCCATGGGCGCTCAACGGTAGCGGTCCAACGGTCAGGCGCTCGCCACCGCCCTGGCGACCTCACCCCAGCGAGCCAACGAGTCGGGTGCGGTGCGCAGCTCCTCATCGAGTAGATACAGAGCTACCCGTTCGGCCACATCGGCGTACCGTTGGACCAGCCGATCCGCCATCTCGTCCCAGGGAGCGACCACCGCGTAGTGGTCGAGCATCTCGTCGGTGATCAGATCTTCCATCCTCTGCACATCGCCGGCCTTCATCGCCAATCGAAGAGCCGAGGTGGTGCCGTCGAAACCGAGATCATCGAACTGAAACGAGTAGTTCGGCGTCGTGCCGTAGAAGGCGATCTGCTGTTTGGCTCTCGCCACCATCGCAGCCCGTTCCTCGGGCGAATCACCGGCGACAGCGAAGACCGGAACTATCAGGTCGACCCCACCGGCCTCGGGAACCAGCTTCTGGTCGAGATACTGCTTGCTGTGAAATGGGTGGACATGAATGCCATCAGCGACTTCGGTGGCGGTGCGCACCATCAACGGTCCGACAGCGGAGATATCGATCTTCATCGGGTGGTCGTGTTTGGCCGGAGCCCAGTCCCTTGGGAGCAAGGTCAGGTTGTAGAACTCTCCCTGATGGTTGAGGGCTTCCTCGCCGTTGAACGCCCGAAAGCACGCCCGCACCGCCTCCACGTAGTCCCGCATCCGGGCTGCAGGACGCGCGAATTCGGCCCCGTATCTCCGCTTCACGTGCGCCCGAACCTGGCTTCCGAGGCCGAGCCGGAACTGCCCGTTGGTATTCGCAGCGATCTCGTAGGCGATCGAGGCCGACACCATGGGACTTCGGGGAAACGCCACGGCGATTCCGGTTGTGAAGAAAAGGCTCGGGGCAGCCCGCGCTGCGGCGGCGATCCGCATCCACGGCACCGAGCTGGTCTCGGTGAACAACAGCCCAGCAAAGCCTTCTGTCTCGATGTTCTGCGCCAAGCGCACAGTGTCGTCCCACGACGACGGACCCACCATTACGTCGAGCTTCATGTCGACTTCTTAGCAGCCGATGGAACGGGCGGCACACATCAGTAGCTGTAGAAGCCGCGGCCGGTCTTGCGTCCCAGCAGACCGGCTTCGCACATGCGAGCGAGCAGCGGTGGGGGAGCGTAAAGCTGTTCTTTGAACTCGGTGTAGAGCGACTCAGCCACCGCCATTGTGGTGTCGAGACCGATGAGGTCGGTGAGTCGCAACGGACCCATCGGATGAGCGCATCCCGCAACCATGCCGTCGTCGATGTCTTCTTTCGAGGCGAACCCGGACTCGTACATTCGGATCGCCGACAACAGGTACGGGATCAGCAGGGCGTTGACGATGAATCCGGCTCGGTCCTGCGACACGATGACACGCTTGTCGAGTTGCTGCTGGGCGAAGTGTTCGGCCCGTGCCTTCGTGGTTTTGCTGGTATGGAGGCTGGTGACGAGCTCGACGAGGGGCAGCACTGGGACCGGATTGAAGAAGTGGATCCCCACCACGTTCTCGGGCCGGTCGGTTGCCATGGCCAGCTTCATGATCGGAATCGACGAAGTGTTCGATGCGAGCACAGCGTCGGGCGAGACCACGATGTCGCTGAGTTCTGAGAACAAACCGACTTTGGCGGCCTCGTTTTCGACGATCGCTTCGACCACCAAATCGCAGTCGTGCAGCGCTGCCAGGTCATTGTCCATTTGAATCCGGGCCCGGGCCGCTTCGACGTCTCCCTCGGTTCGCTTGCCTGCCTTCATGCCCCGGGCGAGGCTCTTGTCGATCCTGGCCATGCCGGCTTCGGCCGCCTCGGGCGACGCTTCGATCACGATGGTGTCCATCCCGGCAAGGGCGCAGACTTCGGCAACGCCCGAACCCATCAGGCCGGCCCCGATGACCCCGATCCGAGAGAAGTCTGCGATGTCTGATTCGCTGTTCATCGCAGACACGCTAACGCCGGAAACCTGACGGTGTCGGGTTAGGTGTAGATCGCGGTGCGATCGCCCTCGGTGCGATGTCGAGAGGTCTCAGATGGTGCGACCGGCAGAATGATCGTGAAGCCGGCACCGCCAAGATGAGTTTCTGGCTCGATCCATACCTCTCCGCCATGATCGTTGACAACGGACTGCACGATTGTGAGCCCGAGCCCCGAGATCGCCGACTTTTCGATCGCGTTCGAGCCGCGCAAGAACCGGACCAGAAGCCGTTGCGGGTCGTCGCCGGCCAAGCCGGAGCCGTCGTCGAGAACGCGGACCGAAACGGCCGGTCGGCCATCGCTCATCTGATCCGAACGAACTTCGGCGATCACCTTGGTGGCCCGGTGTTCGGTCGCGTTGGCGAGGAGGTTGGACACCGCCCACCGCAGCCGGCGCGGGTCGCCCACCACCTCGGCTGAGGTGAGTTCGGCGTAGACCGGGATCGGTTCGGTTCGGGCCGCAGCCTCGGACCGGACGAGATCGACCAGCTCGACCGGACCCCACGCTGCGAACGGGTTGTCGGCATGGGCGGTGAGACTGAGGGCCAGCACGTCGTTGACCAGATCCTCGATCCGCCTCACGTTGCGCATCGCCAGCTCGAGTTCGGCCGCCGACTTGGCCTGAGCGGGATGGCGGGTACGGGACAGCTGCAGTTCGGTCAACGCATGAAGGGCGGTGAGCGGCGACCGAATCTCGTGGCAGGCCGCCGCCAACTGTTCCCGCTCGAAGCCCCGTTCTCCTTCAAAGCGGGCCAGGAGCCCGTGAATCGACGTGGCGATCGGGTCGAGATGGGCCGGCAGCTGATCAGGAGAGGGGCTGGCCAGCGGAGCATACAGATCGATTCCATTGACCGAGTGCTGAAGTCTGCGCAGTCCCTGACGGGTGCGGGCGATGTGCAGTAAACATACTGCGAGGGCCAGCAGCCCCACGATCAGAAGAAGCCGCTCGGTCGACATAGCTACGGGTTCTGGCGCAGCCTGTAACCGGTGCGCGGGATCGTGTCGACGCGATCGCGTCCGAGCTTCTGGCGGAGGTAGCGGATGTACACCTCGACCACGTTTGGGTTGCCGCCATAGCCGTCACCCCACACCTTGCTCAGGAGCTCATTCTTCGACAGGGGCCGATCGCCGGCCTGGATCAGCTGGGCCAAGACTTGACCCTCGCGGGGTGTCAGGTGGACCGCCGAACCCTCGACTTCGGCCTCCCGGGTGGACGCGTCGTAGCGGATTCCGGCGTAGGCCGCGGCGTCAGCGGTGGTCCGAGGTCTGCGCATCAGAGCAACGATCCGAGCCTGCAACAGATCCACCGAGAACGGCTTGCGGAGATAGTCGTCGGCACCGAGCTCCAGGGCCTCGATCTCGTCGAACTCACCGCTCTTGGCCGACAAACACAGGATCGGGGTCGCGATACCGGCTGCGCGCAGCGAGCGACAGATGTCGAATCCGTTTCGTGATGGAAGGAGCAGGTCGAGAACGATCAGGTCGTAGGCATCGGTGAGTGCAGCGTCGAACCCTTCCTGCCCGTCCTGCACCGTGGTCGATTCAATGTCGATGCGCTGCAGCGCCTGGGCGACCGCCTCCGCGATGTCCGGTTCGTCATCAATGATCAGTGCGTGCAATGACGTCGCCTCCGGCGTCTACTTCCTGGGTATCTTCTGAGAGTCGCATGCTGGTGAATGTCGCAGCATCCACCAATTCGCACGACGGAGAACGAAACAATGGTCTCGATCCAACCTGGCGACGACGTTCACAGGGACGAGTCTGGCCTGTCCGAGGGCCTGAGGCGTGGACCCACTCCGCTATTTCACAATGAATCAGCCAGAGAAGCAACACGCTTGTTGTTGCATCTGCTCTCAGAGCTCGATGTTACATGCCTCGCCAGTGCTAAGGGGTCGACCGGTAGTCGCCGAATTTGGCGAGCACCCGATGCATCTCTTCCTCCGAGAGCAGCACCGGTTCACCGACCGACCGAGCGAGGAGGTACTGCTCGGCCAGTGACTCCACTTCCACCGCCAGCTGGTAGGCCTGGTTGACAGAGTCACCGCATGCGATGAGTCCGTGATTGGCCAACAGGCACGCCCGCCGGTCGGTCAAAGCCACAATCGCCTCGTCGGCGAGCTCGTCGGTGCCGAACGTGGCGTACCTGCTGCAGCGGATGTCGATACCGCCGGCGACGGCCACCATGTAGTGGAACGGCGGTATGCCCAGTCGAAGGGTCGACAGGGCGGTTGCGGCGGGGGAGTGAAGGTGGATCACGGCGTCGACGTCGGCGCGGTGCTGGTAGATCCGCTGATGAAACAACCACTCCGATGAGGGCCGGTGTAGGCCGGTCGAGAGACCCTCTGAGTCGACAGCCACGAGGTCGGTGGCTGCCATCCGGTCGTAGGCCATGGCGGAAGGGGTGATCACAAATCCGCCGCCGCTGCGAAAACTGGCATTCCCTGAGGTCCCGCGATTGAGTCCGCTCCGCTGGGCGGCGAGGAGCAGGGTGATGATCGCCTGATCTTCGCCGGCCTTTTCGTGTCGGTCCACGGGCCAAGGTTAACGATCCGTGTCGGGCTCGGGATACTTCGGTTGCGCGGTCAACTTCGGGCTAGGCTCGGTCACGTACGTGGGGAAATACCCATAACCAAGGGAGATTTTGACAATGAGCGTTTCGCTTAAGCGGCTTCTCACCGTCCTGTTCGCACTGGCCCTCGTGTCTGCGGCATGCGGTGGAAGCGATGATGAAGGAGCCGAAGGGTCGTTGCCCGACAACTGCGCCGACGAAGATGTGATCTGCGTCGGCCTGGTCACCGATGTCGGCAAGGTCGATGACAAGAGCTTCAATCAGAGTGCATGGGAGGGGCTCCAAGCCGCCGCCGAAGCAGACGATCGTCTCCAAATAGAGTTC
>JABDJU010000137.1 GCA_013003325.1 Acidimicrobiales bacterium | reverse complement strand
GTGCCAACGGAGCCCAACCCCATGTCGACAACCACCACTCGGCCCGCATCGATAGGCACATCCGACTCTCCCCCGATAACCGGAGTTGAGCCCGACGGCTCAACGTCGAGGGGCACCACAGATCCCGACCGACTCTGCGCCGCAATGGCGTCAGACAACGACGAACAGGTCGACATCCGGCTCCAGGTCACCCATGACGAATACGTATCGGGACTCATCGAACGCGCAGTCGACGGGATAGGGACAACCGAATCCGTCGATGGCGCACTAGGCAACTCGCAGTTTCATCTCGTGATCACCGCGCCCGATGGAAGCGAGCGTCTCGCCCGCTGGTGGTACGACAATCGCGGAATTGAGCTCGACGACGGCACGTTCGTCCCCTTCGTCGGGTGCGACGGAGAAGATAGCCAGTGAGGTTTGTCGGACCCGAAATCATTGTGATCTTGACGCTCATCATCCCGATGCTGACCATTGCTGCGATCGTGGACTTGCTGCGCCGTCCCGCCTCGTCGTGGCCACAGTCAGGACAGAGCCAAGCGGTCTGGGCGTTGGTGATCATCTTCATTGGACTCGTCGGCCCCATTCTCTACTTCACCATCGCCAAACCCAAGCTCGACGCCGCCACATACCGCTAACCGCCGGTGAACTCCAGTAGTGTCGAAATGGATGACCGCTGAGCCTTTGTCGTGATCGTTCAAACGCTCGTCTCCGCTTCCGACGCCGCCGCGACGCCGGCGACTCCGGATGCGGTGCCGGGCTCAGGTGGGTGGAAATGGATCGACGTCGAGCTCGACGAGAACACCTCACGGAACGAGCTCGACTCCCTGCTCGAAGGATTGGACCTCGACGTTCTGGCAGTTGACGACGCCTTCGCCGATTTCGATCTGCCCAAGGTCGACGACTTCGGAGATCACCTGCTCGTGGTGCTCCATGGGCTCAGCGACTCGCGGGTGGACACCTACGAGCTCGACTGCTTTCTCACCGGCGACAGCCTGATCACGGTCCATCGCGGACCATCACCATCCCTGTCGCTCTATTTTGCTCAGGTGCAGCGCAGCGCAGGGCTGGCGGCCGGCACCGCAGCCGATCTGCTGGCACGTCTGGCCGACGTTGCCACCCGCCGATATCTGGTATTTCTCGATCACGTCGACCGGCGGCTCGATGATCTGACCGAGCTGGCCCTCGACGCCAACCCTCACTTCCTCGAACACCTCACCGAGTTCCGGCGCGAAGTCGGACAGATCAGACCGATTCTGCGGCCACAGCGAGAGGTGTTCGACCAACTCACCCGAAGCGCCTCACCTTTGGTCAACGAATCGGCCCGCCGACGATTCTCTGACGTCTACGACGTCGCCGAGCGTTCGGTACTCGAATACGAGGCAGCGCGGTCGGCGATGAACGATGCCCTAGGCGCCTATCAGGGTGCCGAGGCACGCGAGGCCACAGCCATCACCAAGGTGCTCACCATCTACGCCGCCGTGATGCTGCCATTGTCGCTCATCGCAGGGTTTTTTGGTATGAACTTCACCGGCCTGCCCGGTGCCGACGACGACGCGGGCTGGATCTGGAGCCTGGCCCTAATGGGCGGGGTTGCCGTCGCATCGCTGGCCGTGTTCGTTGTGATCGGCTGGCTGCGACCAGCCTCACCGCGGCAAACGGTCCGGGCTGTTCGGCGCGGGATGCTCGACGCGGTTCGCGCCCCCGTGCAAATCACCGGAGGCCTCTACCGCGACACCGTGAAGCCGCTCCGGCGGCGCGTTCGCGGCTAGCCGGGCGCGACATGGCGCTATTCAAGCGCGGCATATCGATCTACTGTTCCTTATGAGATTTGATGTAGACGACTTCGTCGAGCAGTGCAGGGCTGCACTCGACGAATCAGAACCGCAGCTCGCTGTGCGCGATGTCGTTGCCAGAGCTGTGAGCCAGCCAGCTGCCATCAAAGCCGCCCTCGGCACTCCCAACGGCTGGAAGACCGAGCCACTCCACATCGACGACCGGTTCACGGTGCTCCATTTCATCTGGCCACCGACGCTGGAGCTGTTTCCGCACGAACACAAAATGTGGTCGACCGTGGGCATCTACGGCGGGATCGAAGACAACACGCTCTACCGCAGAGATGGTGACCGGGTCGTTGTGTCTGGTCACAGGCGGGGCGAGGCCGGCGACGTATTGCTTCTGGGTGCGGATGCAATCCATTCGGTGGAGAACCCCAGCCGCCAGTGGACGGCTGCGATCCATGTGTATGGGTCCGACTTCTTTGCCCACCCACGGCTTCAGTGGGACCTCAAGACCGGCGAACCCCAACCGTTCTCGCTTGCGAACTCGAAGGCACTCCTAGCCGCCACAGAAGCTCATTTTCGATCTGAAGCTTCGGGCGGCCCTGGCGTCTGATAGCTGGCAAGGCTCAGCTCAGCTCATCGAAGGGTTCCTTGCGTGCGATGAGCATGTGAGATGCAAATCGGAGCAGGTAACCGCCCGAAGCTGCGCCGGGCGCCTTGAGACGGGCAGCAAACATGCCAGCGAGGATTTGCAGCTCATCAGCTGTGAACATTGCGATAACCGGAGCCCATGGGGTCGACGCCGTCTGGCTGAGGAAGAATGCCTCGACATCGGCCACCTCGACGGTGTGCTCGAGCAGCGAGACATTGATCTCGGTGAAGCCCGCGTCCGAGGCCACGCCGACCATCATTTCGTCGGCCTTCACTGGGGTGGCCGTTCGGGCCGACTCGGCGACCGTGGCGTCCAACTCGGCGAGGATGGCGAGCTGGGTCTCGATGTAGGGGTTGTGCCCCGGCGTTGCCCAGACGGTCGCCACGAGCCGCCCGTGCGGTCGAAGCACACGGAAGGCCTCCGCCGCGGCCGCAGACGCGTGAGGGAAGAACTGGAACCCCTGCTGGCACGCAACATGGGTGAAGGCCTCGTCGTCGAGCGGGAGCCTGTCCGCGGGTGCTTGAAGCCACTCAATCTCAGGCTCGATGGAGTTGGCCACAGCCAGCATCGCGGGGTTGAGGTCGGCTCCGACCACTCGACCGTCGGTCCCGACAACTCGCCGGGCGGCACGGGCAACGAGTCCCGTTCCACATGCCAGGTCCAAAACCTGGTCACCCCGTTGGAGGTCCATCGCATCGACCATCAAGTTCGCGGACGGGGCCATGAACACGGCGGACTGGCCTTCGTACAGCGAGGCCTGATGCATCGCAAGCTGGAAGCCCGATTCGTTCATCACCAGCTCACTCACGCCGGGGCCTCGTTGAGGTCTGCTCGGCGCGCCGAAACAATGGCCTCGGCCCGATCGGCGAGGTTGAGCTCAGTCAAGAT
>JABDJU010000286.1 GCA_013003325.1 Acidimicrobiales bacterium | reverse complement strand
GATGAGGGCATCGGTTCGGAGTGGTGGGTTCGAACCATTGCAGAGATCGCCGCCGCCTTGGGCGACTAGTCCCCAGTTCGGTCAGAAGTTGGTCTTCACGCCGCCCTCGGCGACACGACGATCGACGAACTCCCGCAGTTCGGCTTTGCGGGCTTCATCGATAGGTGGCGGCTCGTACGCCTCGAGAAGCTCGCGGGCCACTTTGTTCGCCCTCTCGTGCGCCGTAGGAGAACCGGCCTCTTCCCAGGTTTCCCAGTTGCGCCAGTCCGACACCATCGGCGAGTAGAACTCGGTGGTATAGCGAGCTTGGGTGTGTTCGGTCCCGAAGAAGTGACCCGACGGCCCGACGCCGGCGATCGCATCGACAGCGAGGGCATCATCGCTGGTGTCGAGCGGTTCGAGCAGGGCTCCGACCATGTTGAGCAGGTCGGCATCGATCACCATCTTCTCATACGACGCGTGGAGGCCACCCTCCATCCACCCTGCGCCGTGCATCATCAGGTTCACCCCGCCCTCGACGGCACCCCATAGCGCCATCATGCTCTCATACCCGGCTTGGGCGTCGACGGCGTTGGAGGCCGACACGTTGGACGAGCGGTAGGGCAGGTTGTAGCGCCGGGCCAGCTGGCCGCCGGCGATCGCCGCCTTGGCGTATTCGGGCGTGCCGAAGGCCGGCGAGCCCGAGCGCATGTCGACATTTGAGGTGAAGCCGCCGTACATCACCGGCGCACCCTTGCGCACGAGCTGGGTGAACGCGATGCCGGCCAGGGCCTCCGCATTCTGCTGCACCAGAGCACCGGCGATCGTGATCGGCGCCATCGCTCCGGCCAGCGTGAAGGGAGTGATGACAACCACCTGATTCCGGGCCGCCATTTGAATGACACCTTCGAGCATCGGATGGTCGTACTTCAGCGGAGACGATGCATTGATCACCGTCATCAGGCTCGGCTCCCGTTCGAGCGTGTCGTGATCGATGCCGCGGGCGATGCGGGCCATCTCGATGCCATAGAGGTTTCGCTGTTGTCCGAGCGAGTAGACATGAAACGGCTTGTCGGTGAGTGTGTGAACGTCGTAGGCGCATTCGAGATGACGGATCGACGCATGAAGATCGACCGGCTCCACCGGATAACCGCCGAAGAGATGGACGGGATTGAGCAGCTGACCCAGCCGTAGGAAGTCCCGGAAACCCTGGCGGTCGCCTGTGCGCCGCTCGCCGTCGAGGGTCAAGTAGTTCGGCGCGCTCGCCACGGATGAGAATGCCATCCAGTTACCACCGATCTTGAGGTCGCGGTGGGGTTCACGGCCGTGAAGTGTGAACTCGGGCGGCGCGTGGCTGACCAGCTCGGTGATCAGCTCGGGTCGAACCGCACCCGCTCGCCGTCGACCGAGCAGCCGGCATCGGCCCACATGGCGGTGGCGACCGGGTGGAGGAACTCCATCCCGGTTTCAGCCAGCACCCGTAACGATGCGAGATGAATCCGCTCGAGCTGCTCTTGGTCGAGAAGCTCTTTGGGTGGGGTTGTGAGGCGGGGTTGGTGGGCGGCCGGCTGGTCGGCGACCGGGTTCCGGGTCCGCCTGGCTCCGCGGGCGCGACGACGGCCACTCATCGCGTGCGACGTCGCCGTTGCGGTCGTGCCTGCTCCGGATCACCGGCCGTTTTGAACCTCAGCACGAACAGCGTGCGCAGAGTGTTCTGGTCGAGCTCAGGCAGTATCGGGCCAGCGTGCACTTGGCCGAACTGGGGGAAGATCACGATTCGTCCTTGCTCGCTCTCGACGCTGGGGTGTTCGCCGCGGTCGAAGCGGTCCTGCACGGTGTCGGGCAGAACGAGGGGAGTGCCAGGTGGTGAGGAAGCCACCTCGATCGGCGTCGTGGTAGTGCGAGTTCCTCCGTGGGTTGCGGCGATCGCCACGAGGCTGGCGCCATCGGCCGGATCGAAGTGGTCGTCGTCGAAATGCGGTTCGTGACTGACCTGATCGAGCGGTAGCGCCGACCCGGTCAGGTAGCCGGGTTCCACCAGATCGATTCCGTGCCGGTTGCAGGCAGCCATCACGATGTCAGCCATCCGCTGCGCTGCTGGCTGCCAGAGCGTGATCAGCTCGTGGTTCTCACCGGTCGGCGATATCGGTTGATCGCGGCACACCACAAACGTTTCGATCGCTGGCTCGCCGCCCGTGATCTCAAAGGGTGTGGTAGGTACTTCGAAGCGCTCGCCGACATAGGCCGCTCCGGCCTGCAGCACCGAGGCGCCGTCGGGGGTTTCGGTGACGAACCGAGCACGGGGCTGCCGCAGGACGGCGGCGTATGCGCTGTCGAGTTCGGCCATCACCCGCACAGTGTTTCAGCCCTCGGCCCGGCCCACAATAGAAGGGCACATCGACTCGCACGGAGGACATATAGCCATGGCAGTTCGAATCGAAACCGACGGGCCGGTGTGGACTGTGATCCACTCGAGATACGAGGCCCGCAACGCCATGGATGCCAAGAGTGCGGGCGAGCTGTTCGACGCGTTCGTCGCCTTCGACAACGATCCCGATGCCTCGGTGGCGGTGTTCTGGGGCGAAGGCGGAGCGTTTTGCGCCGGGTGGGACCTCAAAGCCGCCGCCGACCTCAATGATGACGACGATGGAGTCAATCAGCTGAGCTTCGATCGGGCTACCCCGCAAGGTCACAGTCGGGGTCCGATGGGGCCCAGCCGTCTCGACCTGTCGAAACCGGTGATCGCCGCCGTAGCCGGGCCGGCGGTGGCCGGCGGGATGGAGCTGGCCATGTGGGCCGACATGCGGGTGATGGAAGAGACCGCCTACATGGGTGTGTACTGCCGCCGGTGGGGTGTGCCGCTGATCGACGGCGGCACCGTTCGCCTGCCACGGTTGGTCGGACAGGGCCGAGCGATGGACCTGATCCTGACCGGCCGGCAGGTGATGGCCGAAGAGTGCGAACGGATCGGTCTGTGCGAGTACGTGGTGCCCGAGGGTGAGGCCCGCAGCCGGGCCGAAGCCCTGGCCCACGACATCGCCCGCTTTCCTCAGCAGTGCGCGCGAGCCGACATGCGCTCGGTGAAGGACCAGCAGGGACTGTCGGTCGCCGACGCGCTGCGGAACGAGTTCGCCAAAGGAAAGGCCATGGTGGTCGCCGAGGGAATCGCCGGTGCTCGGCGTTTCGCCGATGGCAGAGGACGGGGCGGAGACTTCGAGTCGATCTAGCCGGCGTCGTCCCAGAGCGGAGATGTCGACAGGGGAATCACTCCGTCGTCGGTGACCTGCACCATCTGCTCCAGCTTCACACCCTCTGCGCCGCCCTCTGCTCCGACATAGCTTTCGACCGAGAGCACCGTGCCTGCCTCGAGCTCGCCGTCGTAGCCGGTCCAATGCCAATCCTGCGGATAAGGGATTTTGGGGAACTCGTCGCTCATGCCCACGCCATGCAAGACGCAGGCATAACGGTTGGCGATGAACTCGTCGGGTTGGCGAAAGCTCCGGTCGGAGAGGTCCCGGAAGCTGGCACCGACCTTGAGCAGCTCGATGTTGTGCTCGATCTCGGCTCGGGCCCGCCGGTAGAGCTCGAATTGAGAAGGGGTCGGGGAGTCGCCGCAGACCCACGTCCGAGAGATATCGGCGCAGTAGCCGTTCGGTCCGATCATGTCGGTGTCGAACGCCACGAGGTCGCCCTCCTCGATCCGGCGTGCGCTCGCCTCCTGATACCACGGGTTGGTGCGAGGGCCCGAACACAACATACGACCGTCGATCCAGTCGCCGTCGTGCTCGATATTGGTGTGATGCAGCATCGCGAACAGCTGATTCTCCGTGACGCCCGGTTTCAACGTCGCTCGCATCCGTTCGATCCCCAGCTCGGCCACTGCAACCGAATAGGCGATGGCATCGTGCTCCTCGGGCAGTTTCCGGCTGCGGGCCAGTTCCACTACCCCTTCGGCATCGGCAATTCGTATCGGGCTGCCGTGCAGAACTTTGAAACCCATAGGAGTCAGTCGTTCGATCCCAACAATCGAGGTTTGATCGAGGCCCGACTCGGCGAGGCCGCGTTCGATGTCGTGGGTGAACCGGAGGGCAGCATCGCCGGTGGCGAGGCCGGCGTCGAAGGCGGTGACCGAGTGGGCCGTCTCACAACGATCGATCGTCGAGAGTCGATCGGTATAGGCACCGAACAGAACAACGGGTCCCTCGACCGGCACCGTGAGGTACTGGGTCGGGATGTGAGCTTGGAAGGCTGCATACCCCCGATAGCCGGTTGCGTAGCGAATCGAAATGGGGCTCGTGAGCACGCACAGGTCGAGCCCTGCGCTGACCATATGGTCCCGCAGATGTGCGAGCCGGTTGTGGGCGAGCGACTCTTCGTCGATCGGGTTGATGGACAGATCGGTCACGCCTCGTAGTGTGGCGTACACGTCGAGGTGCCGTCGACAGGCCGAAACTGATTGCCGCCAACGACCCCTGGGAGTAGGGTCCGGCTGAAGGCGCAACGAGCGTATGGACAGGGGAAACACGCATGGCCAGCACCTACACCGTCGAGCGGAGCGCAACCATCAACGCTCCCGCCGAGAACGTCTTTGATCGCATCTCCAGATTCAGTCGTTGGCCAGAGTGGTCGCCGTGGGAAGAACTCGATCCGAACATGGAGAAGTCCTACAGCGGCGACGACGGAGCGGTTGGCTCCCACTACCGGTGGAACGGAAACCGAAAAGCCGGTGCCGGGTCGATGACAATCACCGACGTGAAGCCACCAACCAACCTGGGGTCAGACCTCACGTTCACGCGTCCGTTCAAGTCGACCAACAAGATGAGCTTCACGCTCACACCTCAGGGTGAATCCACCGACGTCCGATGGTCGATGACAGCCCCTCACAACCTGATTACCCGTGTCATGAGTGCGTTCGGCCTGATGGACAGGCAGATCGGCAAGGACTTCGAAAAGGGACTGGCCAAGCTGAAGTCGCAAGCGGAGACCTGATCTACAGGCGGCTCCGGCTGCCGGCCTCGGCCCAGTCCATGTGGTTGCGTACGTACATGTTGGCCACGTCGCTCACGGGCTGGTAGTCCCAACTGTTGATCGGCGGTTCGCTCATTGCTGCGTGAAGCGTGCGGCGAGCTCGTTGCGAATCGACCACTCGACTCCGGATCGATTCTGAATCCCACCGTTGCTGAACTTCAGCTGCGAATGACCTGGCGGCCTCGCTGTGGGAAGGCTCGTCGGCCAGGTTGGCTCGTTCCAGCGGGTCAGCCGACATGTCGAACAGTAGCGGCGGGTCGGTGTCGCAGTGGATGTACTTGAACTTCCCCCGGCGGATCATGAACATCGGGTGCGAGGTCATCTCCCCGCAGTATTCGCCGAAGGTTTCATCGGGCTGAGCGCCACCTCCACTGGCTCCGTCCCACAGGCTTCGACCATCGAGATCTGCGCCCAGCTCGGGCCAGTTCCCTCCGGCGGTGGCGATATCGAGAAGAGTGGGCAAGAGGTCGAGGTGGGAGCAGGCCGCATCGATCGAGCCCTGATGGATTCCGGGACCGGCCATCACCAGAGGCACACGGGCCGATCGCTCGTGGAACGACATTTTGAACCACACGCCTCGGTCGCCCAGCATGTCGCCGTGGTCGCTTACCACCATGACCACCGTGTTGTCGAGCTGCCCGGTCTCGTCCAACGTGCGCACCAGCGAACCGACCCAATCGTCGAAGTAGCTGGTGTTGGCGTAGTATCCGTGGCGGGCGTTGCGGGCCTGGTCGGGGGTGAAGCCGACCGCGTCGGCCTCGATTCCATGGTGGACTCGCTTGGTGTGGGGGTCCATTTCGGCCGGTGACAACATGTCGGGGAGGTCGATGTCGTCGTCGTCGTAGAGGCCCCACCACTCCGGTCTCGCCACATACGGGTCGTGAGGGTGGATGAACGACGCGATGAGAAAGAACGGGCGGTCGTCGGTGTCTCTGGCCACGTTGAGCAGGTGGCGTCGAGCGGCGAACCCCACCTCTTCGTCGTAGTCGATCTGGTAGGTGGTGACGGCTTGGCCGGCGTCTCGGAGTACGTCCATGTTGTGGTACCACTTGCCGATCCGTTCGTCGGCCTGTTCCCAGTTCGGTGTCCACGCGAAGTCGGCGGGATAGATGTCGGTGGTCAGCCGCTGATCGAATCCGTGGAGCTGATCGGGCCCAACGAAGTGCATCTTTCCCGACAGTGCCGTGCGGTACCCCGACAGCTTCATGTAGTGCGCCAAGGTGGGCACGGCGGCGGAAAACTCCGAGGCGTTGTCCCACGCATCGATCTTGGAGACAGCCTGGCCGGACATCATCGAGAACCGAGCGGGAGCGCAGAGGGGGGAGTGGCAGTAGGCATTGTCGAACCGCACGCCCCGCTCGGCCAGCGCATCGATGTTGGGTGTCTTCACCAACGGATGGCCGTAGGTGCCGGTGAAATGCGGCGCCAGCTGGTCGGCCATGATGATGAGAACGTTGGGTGAGGCCATGGGCGCGACCGTACCCATCGCTGGACGATCGTTCAATCGGAGAAGGCGATCGCCTCGCAGCGAGCCAGACCTCGGGTGAGATCATCGGCCACCTGATAGCGGGCCCAGTTGAGCCACAGACCGTTTTGGGTGACGATCACATCGGTGGCTCGCTGGTCGGCCTCGTCGGCGCTGATGAAGGGGCGGGCCGCTCGGATCAGTGAGGCCAGACGGTTCGTGTAGCGCCGCTCGTGCTTCGATTCGGCCTCGGCGATAAGGGGATCGCTGCGGGAGATCGCCCACAGGGCAAGCCGAAGGGCAAGGTAGTCCGGGGTGAGAAACTCATCGGTGAACGCGCCCCGAATGTAGGCCCGGACTCGGTCCTCGGGGTCGTCCAGATCCGCCAGGGTTGCCTGCGAGGCGGTGAAGAGCCGGTCGGTGGCCAGTTGGAAGGCAGCGACGATCAGGCTCCGCTTGTCGTCGAAGTGGTAGCTCAGGAGGCCCAGCGACACGTCGGCCTCGCGGGCCACGCTTCGCATCGTTGCACCGTCCAACCCGTCGCGCACGATGCACTGCATGGCCGCGTCGAGGATCTGTTCCTGCGTTTCGGTGAGCGCCACGTGGTTCTTTGTAGCGCCAAGACTGGACGAGCGTCCAGTCGGGGTTTAGCGTGGTGACAAAACCGGCCCAGGAGAATGTGATGCCAACCGCCTTCGCTGCTGTCGAGACCGACCTCAACGAGATGATCGATCTCGATGCGTTCCCGATCCACGAACTCGCCAGCCCCGATCGGGCCGCGTTGGTCGCCGAAGCTCGCGACCAGATGCGTCAGTACGGGTGCTTTCGCATTTCCAACTTCGTGCGTCCCGAGACCGTGGCGGTGTTGGCAGCCGAGGCGACCGAGCTGCACGACCAGACCAACTTCGTCAGCGATTCGAACAACCCGTATTTTTCCGCCGACGACCCGAGCCTTCCCGACGACCACCCGGTGAGGCGATTCCAGCCCCGCCACAGCGGGTTCATCTGCGCCGACCTCTTGCGGGCCGACTCGCCGATGCGTCAGATGTACGACAGCGACGTGCTGCTCCATTTCATCTGGGAGTGCATCGGCGTCGATCGTCCGATCTATCGGTGGGCCGATCCGCTTGGCCGCAATCCCTATGGCGTCATGGACACCGGCCATGTACTGCCCTGGCACTTCGACGGCAACGAGTTCACGGTCAGCATTCTGGCCCAGAAGGCCGACGAGGGCGGCGTGTTCGAATACGTCCCCAACGTCCGCCAACCCGATGCCAACAACTACGAACAGATCCAGAGCATTCTCGATGGCGGCCGCGAAGGGGTCCGTACCCTCGATCTGCAACCGGGCGACCTCCAGCTGTTCGCCGGCCGGTTTTCGATGCACCGTGTCACCCCGATCGTGGGGCCGACGACCCGATACATCGGGCTGCCCTGCTACGTGTTCGACCCCTACCGCATGAACCGGCCGTTCCATTCCGAAGCCGTGTACGGACGGGTCACC
>JABDJU010000254.1 GCA_013003325.1 Acidimicrobiales bacterium | reverse complement strand
GGGTCGATATCGCGTTATGTCTTCTTTGAAGAGCTCGGCCACCGATTCCTGAACCCAGCGAGAGCCGAAGGTGACCCGGCCCTCTCGCTGTCGAAGGTGCTGCCCCGATCGACGGGTGTCGACGCTCTGTTCGAACAGCGGGATCCGGGTCTCCGCCCACAGATGCTTGCCGAAGAGAATGGGAGAGTTGGTACACGCAGACAGCGTCGGGCCGGCGACCAGTTGGGCCAGGTTGTAGGTATTGGCGAACTCATCGGGGGTCACCTGGAGGTGGACCTGGAAACTGGCGTTGCACGCTTCGGCCATCACCGACCCATGGCGCACATGGAGTTCGTCGATCCCCGAAATCTGAAGGTCGACATCCTCGCCCCGCATCTCCATCAGCGCCTCGTTCAATGCCAGGTACCGGGGATTCTGAACCATGTTGGTGAGTTGAATGTCGCCCAGCCGCAGGGTCGGGAGAATCCCGCTGAGCACGATCTCATGATCCAAGGTATGGGCGGCCCGGCGTCCCTCAGCCAACAGAGAATCGAGCTGTTCGTGGAGCAGCCGAAAACAGGACCCTTCGAAACGCTGGGGGTCGAGGTTGATCTCGAGGTTGAACGCACCGATTTCGTGGGTGAAGTGGTGGTCGGCGACCAGCTCCAGCAGCTCGGCCGCGATCGGGGAGGCTTGCCACGCACTGTCGACCAGGAACATCTCCTGTTCGGCGCCGATATGGGGATGAGACCGATCGAACATCGCTTCGCCGAGCATGTGTTCGAGAGCGTGCACATCCCGGAGCATCCAGTTCATGGCCGTCTTGCGCTGCGCTACCGCATGCGCCGTCTGTACACCCACGACTCAGTTCCTTTCCGGCTCGCGTTCGATTGCCTCATTATCAAATCACCAGTTTCTACCCCTGGGGTGCCAATCTGCGAATCATCCCCCACAGAGTGCCATGTGTACAACCCTGCTGCCGGTACGACCGAGTTGAGGGTGGCAGGGGCGAGACCTGATCCGTTTTCTCTGCCTCGGATCATGCACAATGGACCAGTGACTGACACCGATACCGACACCGATACCGACACCGACATCACCGCCGCCGACATCGCGTGGGATCTGGAGGGTCTGCTGGATGGCGCGAGCGATCCCGATTCGCTGCTCGACGAGGCAGAAGAACTGGCTGTCCACGTCGAGAGTGAGTTCAAGGGTTCGATCGCAGCCCTCGGTGCCGATGGCCTCGCTGATCTCTTTCAGCGGCTGGCCCGTGTCAGTGAGCTCTCCAGCCGAGCTGGACACTACGTGATGCTCCAGTTCAGCATCGACACCCAGGACCCGGCGCTCGGGGCTGCCATGGCGCAGATGCAGCAGCGGTCGACCGACATCTCCGGCCGGTTGATCTTCGTCGATCTCGAGTGGGCCAAGGTCAGCGATGAGCGGGCTGAGCGCCTTATCAGCGACCCCGAACTCGCATTCGTCGCCCATCACTTGGCCAACATGCGCAAGATGCGTCCGCACCTGCTCAGCGAAGACGCCGAGCAGGTGCTGAACGCGACGTCGGTCACCGGGGCGCCTGCATGGGTGCGCCTGTTCGAAGAGCTCACAAGCTCGATCGAGGTCGACTGGAACGACGACAAGGTCCCGCTCGACGCAGCACTGTCCAACCTTCAGCACCCCGACCGTCAGGTTCGCCAATCCGCGGCCCAGGCGGTGTCGGTGGCACTCGAGCCCGGCCTGCGGACCCGCGCCTACGTGTACAACACGCTGTTGCTCGACAAGTCGGTCGACGACAAGCTGCGGGGTTTCGACACCTGGGTCAGCAGCCGCAACCTGAGCAACGAGGCATCCGATGAATCGGTTCAGGCCCTCGTCGAAGCCGTGGTCGCCCGGTACGACATCCCCCATCGGTGGTATGCGTTGAAGGCCCAGGTGCTCGGGCTCGAGCGTTTGGCCGACTTCGATCGGGCGGCGTCGGTCGCCGATTCCGACGAAACGATCGGATGGTCCGAGGCCTCACAAATCGTCACCGACGCCTATGGATCGTTTTCAAATGAGTTGGCGTCGGTCGTCGGCCGCTTTCTGAGTGAGGGTTGGATCGACGCGCCGGCCAGGCCCGGCAAACGGGGCGGTGCGTTCTGTGCGTACACCGTGCCGAGCCATCACCCCTACGTGATGCTCAACTGGACCGGTCGCACCCGAGATGTGCTCACGCTCGCCCACGAACTCGGTCATGGCGTGCACGCCTATCTGGCCCGCGAGCAAGGCATCTTCCACCAGTCGACACCGCTAACTCTGGCCGAAACCGCCTCGGTATTCGGCGAGACGGTCACCAACAATCGGCTGCTGAGCATGATCGAGGACCCCAACGAGCGCTTCAGCCTTCTGGCCAGCTCGCTAGAAGACTCGATCGCGACCGTATTCCGACAGGTCGCGATGAACCGTTTCGAGGACCGGTGCCACACGATTCGCCGCGACGAGGGCGAGCTGTCGGTGGAGCGGTTCGGCGATGTCTGGGCCGAAACACAAACCGCGGTACTCGGCGACGCGGTCGAGGTGACCGACGGGTATCGGAGCTGGTGGAGCTACATACCCCACTTCATGGGTACTCCCGGGTATGTCTACGCCTACGCCTACGGACAGCTACTGGCGCTCAGCGTCTATGCCCGATACGCCGAAGAGGGTGACTCGTTCGTGCCCGCCTACCTCGATCTGTTGCGAGCGGGAGGGTCGCGCAGCCCTGAAGAACTCGGCAAGATCGTGCAGTGCGAACTGTCAGATCCCGGCTTCTGGGACGCCGGCTTGAGCATTGTCGAGGGGCAGTTGGTCGCTGCGACCGAAGCGGCACGGGCTGCCGGAAGACTGTGATCAGGAGAACTGATCGATCATGACCACATTGCCGTCGGGATCGCTGAAGACGATGTGGCCCGCACCGTGGGATGACCCGTCGTCGATGCTGACCCCCAGGGCGATGCCGGCCTCGAGCAGCCGAGCCTGAACCTCACGCACATCGACGCAATCGTCCCGGGGAGACATGTCCTGGCCCATGCCGGGGTTGAACGTGAGGATGTTGTTGTCGAACATTCCGTGAAAGAGCCCGATCGTCGTGTTTTCATTTCGCATGATGAGCCAGTTCTCGTCTTCGTTCCCGGCAGCTTCGGAGAATCCGAGCAGCTCGTAGAACGATCGGGAAGCGGCGAGGTCGGACACGTTGAGGCTGATCGAGAAGGCACCCAAGTTCATGGGTCGACTGTAGCTGTTGGGTTATCGGCCCGTCGTCGGCGCCGGCCAGTTGAGCTCCCTGCGGATTCGGTCGACAACGATCACCGCCGCATCGTGCACCTCGATGTCTTCGTGTTGGAAGACGACGTCGGCGTATTGGGACGATGGTGCCACAAACTGGTCGTGCATCGGCTTGACGGTCGTAGCGAACTGTTTTCGGACCGAGTCCTCGGTTCTGCCCCGGTACATCACATCCCGCTCGATCCGCCGGTCGAGGCGCACCTCCTCCGGACATTGCCGATAGATCCGCATGTCGAACCGAGGCACCAGCCGATCGTCAGCGAGCAACAGAATGCCGTCGACCACGACGACCGGGGCTGGATCGATCCGTCTGGTTTCGTCCAGTCGGGTGTGGGTTGCGAAGTCGTAGACCGGACAGTCGATCGGTTTTCCCGCCGCCAGACGCCCGAGATGGTTGGAGAACAGTTCGACGTCGAGTGAGGAAGGATGGTCGTAGTTGACCTCGGCCCGTTCGAGGGGAGTGAGGGTCCGTTGATCGAGGTAGTAGGAGTCGAAGGCCAGCAGGGAAGCGGTTGCAGGTCCGAGGAGTCGAAGGATTCTCGCGGCCAGCGTGCTCTTGCCTGAGCAGCTTCCACCACAGACTGCGACCAGGAAACTCATCGACGCAGAGTCTAGAGCGGCCGGCCGCGATGCTCCCAGGGAACGAGCGTTACAGGCCGACCAGGTCTCGGAACCAGTCGAGAATCTGTTGACCCCAGATGACCGAGGTCACCCCGAACACGACGAAGAGGACAAGTCCGAGTGCGATGGCCCCACGGGGGATCGGCCCTTCGGCCGGGAGTCCGGGAATGCGGACCCGGAGCCACTTCACGAGGGCGTTGTCGGGCTTTATCAAGTTGAGTCCGACGATGATTGTGAGGATCCCCTGACCGGGCAGAACGAGCATGGCGATACCGGCAAGAACGAGGATGACACCCAGCGCGATTCGCAGTATGCGCTTGAGGCCATGGACATCTTCAGAGGGTTGAATTCCGGGCTGAAGCTCGGAGTAATCCAGACTCACGATCCGAAGCGTACTGCCCCGGGGTCATAGGTTCGACGTAGGCTCAAGCCGTCGACGGATTCGCGCCGCACTGACCGACCCGTTGGTGCCGAGATGTTGGGCCCAGAGCGACACCCTCAACTCCTGGAGCATCCAGGGGACCTCGGCGTCCGCGCTGTGTTCGGCGAGCGTTTCGAGCTCCCGCAGCCGGCCGGTGTTCGCCAGGTCTCGTTCTCTGTCCCCGGGAAGCTGGTCGACCCGATGACCAAGAGCCCGCAGGTACCGGACAACGTCGGCCGACCGGTCGAGACCTTGGGCGGTCAGGCTGTTCGGGTAGACCAGAGATCGGAGAACCCTGCGGCAGTCAGCGATTGCGACGGACAGATCGATCGTCGATTCCTCCAGAGCGGACAGTCGATCGACCACGTCGACGGCAAGCTCAGGGATCTCGCCCACGTCTGAAACGGCGGCGGTGAGCTGAGGTTCGAAACGGGCCGCCGAGAAGCGTATGAGTGCCCGCATGTCGACCTCCGACCACGGCGGCCCGCCGGCAGCATCGATCAGCGCGTCGAGGGCTGCATCGACCAAGTCGTCGACGAACCCGGCGGGGGTGACCGACGTGATGTCGGAGGTGGCCAGGCGGTTCAGCGCAGCGCCGGAGTCGCCCAAGAGATTCATCGCGCGCCGAGCGGGCCGCTCCGCCTTGAACCGCAGTAGTCGACGGACGCCGGCCCAGTGGACATCGTGTTGCTCGCGCCGGTCGGGGAGTACGACAAGGTCGACTGAGTGCTTCTGGTCGACCAACGCCGGAAAGACCTCGATGGAGAGGTCACCGAAACCAAATGTGGTACAGCCGATGATGTCGCCCCCAGGCCAATCGGTGAGGCCGCGTCGAGTCATGGGATGAGGGTGATCGGTCAGCAGTGATCGCACGACCCCCATCACTCGCCGACCGAGGCGGTCCGGTTCGCGACCCGCTGCAATCATGCGACCGCTGCCATCGACGACCTCGAACACCGGCCGCAGGTGAGTCGGGAGAGCTCGGACGGAGACTTCGTATGTCGGTTCCCCTCGCTCGGCAAGTTGACGTTCCACCGCAGTACAGATGTCGACGCTGTCGACCGAAGGCCACTCGGGCAATTGACTCACGATCTCGGCGGCGGTCTGAGCGAGTGGGGCGAGGCGGGTGCGCTCCCGCTTGGGGAGAGTCCGCAGCAGCTCGGTCACGAGTTCGGTTCGGTGTCCGGGCACGAGCCAGGTGTAGGGGGCGATTCCGGCGAGGAACTGGGCGATCGTCAGCGTCACCGTGATCCCGTCGACGGGCGCCCCGGGCTCGAACAGGTAGCTGAGCGGTGCGTCGCTGGCGGGCCACCTATCGGGATAGGCCTCAGGCGACGTGGCTTCACCCAACACCTGATCCAAGGACAGGTCGAGCAACCCCGGTTCCCGGTCCGAGTTCTGCTTCCACCATCGTTCGAAGTGGCGGGTCGAGACCGCCCCGGCGGGCAGGTGTCGGTCGTAGTGTTCGGTGAGCACTTCGACCTCAAGATCCAGGCTGCGGTTCCTCGTCTTCGCCTCCCACCGCGCCGCCTCGGCCAAGACCCGGTCGTTGTGACCGAGGAACCGATGCAGCCGTGAGTCCTCGGGTACGTCCCAATCCCGTTCGACGAGCGCCCCCTGAATGAACAGCGAGCGAGCGAGTTCTGGATCGACCCGGTCGAGGTTGATGGTTCGGCCCCGAACGATCGGCAGCCCGTACAACATGGCCCGTTCGACCACCGTGGCCGCACCGCGGGCCCGGTTCCAGGCCGGTTCGGCATAGCTGTAGGTCGCGAGGTGACCGGCCGCGTCCTCGATCCAGCGCGGGTCGAGCGGGGCCACGTTGCGGGCATAGAGGCGATTGGTCTCGACCAGTTCACCGGCCATGACCCAGCGAGGGGAGGACGTGGCCGTCGTTGAACCTGGGGCGATGACGAACCGTGAATTTCGGGCTCCGATGTACTCGGTCCGTCGGTCCCGTTTGCGATCCCGGCCCTTCGACGCCGTCTTGTCGGTCGATTCGTCCCTCATCCCGATCTGGCTCAGCAGTCCGGTGAGTATGGCGCGGTGAACCGAGTCCTCATCGATCTCGTCGGCCCGCCGCCGAACCGGCTTCGCCATCCCGATCGACTTCGCCACCCGCTTCAGCTGGCTGTAGAGGTCTTGCCACTCGCGGAGGCGGTTGTGATTGAGGAATTCACGTCGGCACATGCGGCGAAAGG
>JABDJU010000245.1 GCA_013003325.1 Acidimicrobiales bacterium | reverse complement strand
GTCATCGATTTGGAGCCCTTGGTGAGCGCGCATGCGTTGTTCTCGCCGAAGGCGATGAAGCGACCGGCCACGACGGCGGCCTGTTCGGTGCTGGTGACCAGATCGGTGATCACATCGGCCAGCTCGGTGCGAGTCATCTGTGAATTTTCGGCAACGGCGATCTTGTGCAGCCGTTCGGCGATCGCCACGAGCTGCGTACGTTCCTCCACCAAATATCCGTCGCCGTTTTCGAATTCCGCCGAGAATTCCATGCCCCCATCATGACGAGGGGGTGGGACAGAGTTGCGTGCCTACCGGGGCTGTCCGTCGACGTTGGCCTCGTAGTCGATCTGCCACAGGTTCTTCGACGTCTGGCCGGCCAAGATCGCAAATGCGATCGCATTGATTGCCACGATCACCGGCACCCCCCAACTGAAGATCGCGGTGCCCACGAAGGCGACGAACGTGTTGAGGGCGATGTAGCCAATCCGTACCTCGGTGGGCCCCAGGCCGTAGTAGGCGATCTGGAATTGGTTGGTGGCGGCAAAGCTCAGGAAGCTGGTGGCCATCGTCGCGCATGTGATCAGGAGCAGGATCAGGAAGAGGAATTGGAGCCAGCGGGCCTCGACCAGGAACGAGTAGCCGATCACCACGCTGCCGGCAAACAACAGATCGAGCAGGTGGTCGGCGAAAAACCCCCACTTCACGAGACCCTGCTTGCGGTACTTGCCCAGCGAACCATCCAGCGAATCGGTGAGCCACTGCCCGAACACCATCACCGACATCGCGTGCAGCCAGTGGAGGTTGTCGACAGCTAGCCAGCCGAAGAGAACGCAGCCCGCCGACCACAGAGCGGTGATCGCTGTGAGGTGGTGGCTCATGATCGGCTTGGGGACCCGGGGGATCGCGGCGTCGATGAGCTTCCGTTCGTACGGGCCGAGGATCGATTGGCCCTTCTTCTTGTCACCTGCGAAGGGCTGACTCATAGGGTCCTATCGGAAGCGACTAGGCGTGAGTTAGTTCGGTGATACGCCCGGCGAGGTCCGGAAACCGCTCCACCAAGTCGTCGCGTCGACC
This sequence comes from Acidimicrobiales bacterium, assembly GCA_013003325.1. GTDB lineage: Bacteria > Actinomycetota > Acidimicrobiia > Acidimicrobiales > SZUA-35 > JABDIY01. The sequence continues at coordinate 29,217 of JABDJU010000245.1, read as the reverse complement.
GGCGACGTAGTCTTCCATCCGGAACGGCGGAGCCATCGACGTCCCCACCAGCGTCCAGGCTCCGGTGGAGGTGGACCCCTGGAAGCAGCCCCCCGGCACGACGTGCTGAAGACGCTGGCCGGCTTCGAGGTCGGGCCCCACCAGAATCCGCTCGGAGGCGCCGTGGGGATGGAGCACCAGAAGATCCAACGGTGCACCGAGCTGATAGAAGTACGTCTCGGGCCCGGGGAGTTGGTGCAGAAGCGAACACTGCCCCCGGGTCAGCAGGTAGTAGATGCCGGTGCCGTTGGAATCGATGTGGCTTTGGCGCCACCAGCCACCCTCGGGTTCGAGCGGCTCTAGTCCGAGGTCCCGGATCAGGTCGTCAGGAGTCATCGGCCAGGCGTTGCGCACGGATCTTTGCGTCGGCCACCAGCGGTTCGAGGTCGACTGTCGTGAGCGTTCGGTCATCCACGACGTGCCGACCTTGCACCCACACGTCGGTTACGACATGGGGCCCGCCCGAGAACACGATGGTGGTGATGAGCTCTTCATCGAGGCCTGGAGCGAGCGTCGGATGGTCGCTGTCGAGTCGAACGATGTCGGCCGGTGCGCCGGGTTCGAGTCGACCGACCGGCAAGCCGAGTGCGGCGGCACCGCTCGATGTGGCCAGCTCGAGCGCCGTTGCTGCGTCGACGGCGCCAGCATCGTGGTGCTTCGCCCGGGCCAGCATCGGGGCCAAGGCCAGTTCCTGCCACAAGCTCAGGTTGTCGTTGGAGGCGGGACCATCGGTTCCGAGGCCGACCCGGATGCCGGCGTCGAGGGTCGCTCGGAGATCCATGATCCCCGAGCCGAGCTTGAGATTGGACACCGGGTTGTGGGCGATGGCCGCCCCCGCTGCGGAGAGGATGGCCCGGTCGGAGTCGCTCAGCCACACCCCATGGGCGGCGAGCACGGGAACGTCGAACACGCCGTGATCGGCGAGCAGTTCGGTGGCGGGTTTGCCGTGTTGGTCGATCACCCGCTGGTGCTCCACCGAGGTCTCCTCGAGATGGACGTGCACAAACGTTCCCAAATCGCCGGCCAGGGCGGCGAGGTCGCCGATCTGGGCCGGGGTGAGATCGTAGGTGCTGTGGGGGCCCACGCCGACGGTGACGAGCCCGGCCGGATCGTGGTGACGGCGGGCGAACTCGGCAACCGCGTCAGCGCGACCGCCGCCGGTTCCGAACGAGTCGCCGTGCAGGGCGGCGATGATCCCCGGTGTCATCACCAGGCGACCGCCGGTGTGCGCAACTGCTTCTACGACCTGCTCTTCGAACAGGTACATCTCACAGCTGGTGGTGACACCGGCCAGGAGCATTTCGGCCGATCCGAGCATCATGCCCACTCGGGCATCGTCGGGGTTCATCACACCCTCGCGTGGCCACACCGCGTCGGTGAGCCATTGCTGCAGTGGAAGACCATCGCCGACCGACCGAACGAGAGTCATCGGCGTATGGGCGTGGGTGTTGACCAGTCCTGGCATGAGTACGCCGCCGATGACCCTCCGATCAGGTGGTGGCGGGCCCAAGGCCGTTTCGGGGCCTACGTCGGCGATCAGCCCTTGCTCATCGATATCGACCGCACCGTCGATGATCACGTCGTTCGCCACCGTGACCACCCGGTCGGCCACCAGCCTGACCGATGCCGGCGTCAAAGAATGTCCTCCGGGGCCAGCGAGTCGATCCGGTCGAGCGTGTCGCCCTGATCGAGCCTGATGACCCGCCGCTCGGTGACGATCGCGGTGATCAGTTCGGCCGGCGTGACATCGAAGGCGGGGTTGACGGCGTCGGTGTGAGCCTCGGCGATCGGGGTACCCATCGCGGTGATCACCTCGGTCGGACCGCGATCTTCGATCTCGATGTCGGTCCCGGTTTCGGTGGCCATGTCGATGGTCGACTCGGGCGCGACCACGATGAATGGCACTCCGGCGTGTCGGGCGCCCAGGGCCAGTGAGAACGACCCGATCTTGTTGGCGGTGTCCCCGTTGGCGGCGATCCGATCGGCGCCGATCAACACCACGTCCGCTTGACCTCGAGACAACAGAAACGGCCCGGCCGAATCGACCATCAAACGGAATGGTGCCCCCATACGGTGCAGCTCCCAGGTTGTGAGCCGCCCGCCCTGAAGTAGGGGCCGGGTCTCCACCGGCAGGGCTTCGGTGAGGTGCCCCAGTTCGTGCAACCGTTGGATGACGGCGAGGGCCGTACCCCGTTCGACGGTGGCCAATCCGCCGGTGTTGCAGATGGTCATCGCCCTGACCGGACCGCCATCGCACAGGTCGAGCACGAAGTAGGCGCCGCGGTCACCCATCGCCACCGATGCCTCCAGCTCTTCGTCCCGAATGCGATCGGCTGCCTGTAGCGCCGCGCGCTCGGCCGGAAGCGATGAATCCCTGATGTCTGCCAGCACCTCGTCAACCCGTTTGGCCAGGTTCACCGCCGTCGGTCTGGCCGACCGAATCGTCTGAACCGCTTCGTCGAAGGCCGATCGGTCCCGGTCGACAGGAAACTCCCGGGTGGCCAGCGCGACGCCGTATGCGCCGGCCACCCCGATGGCCGGCGCCCCCCGCACGGCGAGCGTCTTGATCGCCTCGACCAGGGTGTGCACGTGGTGGGCGTTGATGATGGCAAACTCGCCGGGCAGGCGAGTCTGGTCGATCATTCGGATCGAGCCGTCGACCCATTCGATCGTCGGGTTGTCGGAGCTGGGGGCGGCCACCTGCCTAGCATTGCACATGCTTCAGATCGATCTCTCAGGCAAGGTCGCCATCGTCACCGGCGCCAGGGCGGGAATCGGTGCGGCCATCGCCGCCGTGCTGGCCGAGGCCGGAGCCGACGTCGAACGGCACACAGGCCGGTCCGGTGAACGCGGCGCCGACCTCGCCGACCCGGGCGCAGTGGACGGCCTGATCTCGTCGGTCGTGGCCGAGCGGGGCCGGCTCGACATTCTCGTGAACAACGCCGCACTCCAGCCGGTCACGCCATTCGACGAGATCGACCCAGACGAGTGGAAAGCGGTCGTCGACAGCGGCCTCTCGTCGGTTCATTTCGCCACCCAGGCAGCCGGTCGGGTGATGGGATCGGGGTCTGCGGTGGTGAACATCGCCAGCATCGAGGGCATCCAACCGGCGCTGTCCCACAGCCACTACTCGACGGTGAAGGCGGCGGTGATCATGCACACCCGCAGCGCCGCTGCCGCATTGGGACCGGCGGGCATCCGGGTCAACTGCGTGAGCCCCGGTCTGATCGATCGTGACGGGTTGGCCGAGGCGTGGCCGGAGGGAGTGACTCGCTACGCGGAGGCAGCACCGCTCGGGCGGATCGGCACGGCACACGACATCGGCCGGGCGGTCGCGTTTCTGGTCTCCGATCTCGCCGGCTGGATCACCGGGTCGAATCTGGTCGTCGACGGAGGTGTGCTCGCAACGAGCACCTGGTGAGGAGAGGCGGGTCAGACGATGCGGCGCTTGGCGGCCCAGCGGGTGAGTTCGTGCCGATTCGACACCTGGAGCTTGCGCAGCACGTTTGAGGCGTGGGTCTCGACCGTTTTGATGCTGATGGTCAGGCGCCGCGCGATCTCTTTGTACGCGTAACCACGGGCCAAGAGCCGCATGACCTCTTGTTCCCGGGGCGAGAGGAGGTCGAGTTCGGGGTCTTCCGGTGTTGGCAAGGTGGCGCTGAAGGCATCGATCACGAAGCCGGCCAGGCGAGGGGAGAACACGGCGTCACCTTCGGCCACCCGAACAACCGCATCGGCCAGATCGTCACCGCTTATCGACTTCGTGACATAGCCCCGTGCGCCGGCCCGAATCACGGCGATCACATCGTCGGGTGCATCGCTCACCGACAGTGCGAGAAAGCGAATCTCGTCCCCGCCACCGGCCCGCACGCCCGTGATCACGTCGGCGCCCGAACCTGAAGGAAGGTGAACGTCGAGGAGCACGACCTCTGGCGACCGATCCAGGATCACCTCGATGGCATCGCCGACATCGCCGGCCTCGGCCAGGATCTGCACCCGGTCGCCCAGCTGGGCGGCCACTCCGGCCCGAACCATGTCGTGGTCGTCGACGAGGATCACGGTGGGGGCGTAGGTCATGGGAGATCCTTCTGATCGAGTTCGAGTACGAGTTCCACTTCGGATCCTTCGCCGATGTCGGTTGTGATCGTGGCCGAGCCGCCGGCCCGCTCCATTCTGCCGATGATCGATTGGCTCACACCACGGCGGTCGCCCGGAATCTTCGAGCGGTCGAATCCCTTGCCGGTATCGCGAACGAAGATCTCGATCCGATCGCCGGCGACCTCGAGGAAGATGTCGACCCGAGGCGTTCCGCTGTGCCGAGCCGCGTTCACGGTCGCTTCGCGGGCGGCCATGAGGAGCGGTTCGATTCGCTCGTCGATCAAGGTGTCGCCTACCGCCACCACCTCGACCGGTACCCCATAGAGCTCCTCGACCTCGCTGACCAACTCATCGAGCCGTCCCCTGATACTGCCGCCGATCCTGGACGCCCGGTTGGGATCGAGCCAGTTTCGCAGCTCCCGTTCCTGGCGGCGGGCGAGCGTGCGGGCGGTCTGGGGATCGTCGGCCTTTTGGATCAACGCCAGTGTCTGCAGCACCGAATCGTGGAGGTGTGCCCCCAACTCGGCCCGCTCGTCGGACCGGATTCGTGCCTGTCGTTCGGCGTCGAAGTCGGCGAGAACCTGATAGAGCCACGGTCCGGCCACCACGATCGTGCCGACCAGCACGATGATCCCGACGCCCAGGGTCAGGGGTAGAGCGTCGAGTCTGCTGAGGACCAGCGACAGACCGACGGCGACCGCGACGAGACCACCGGCCAGCTGGCGGAGACGCTGACGGCCGGGCATTTCGTTCTGGTCCATCGAGCTGGTCCGCCACGCCAACCCCAGACCCATCAGGATGAGGGCGATGCCGTATCCGAGTCCGGTATCGGCGGGCATCAAGCTGGCGCCGCCGATGGCGATGCCGATTGTGATCAAGACGACCGCGGCGAAGCGGTGCAGCTCGGACCGACCTCGGTCTCGGGCCTCGGTGGCCCGGCGCGGGCTGATCCCCGACGAATGGGCCCACCGCAGCAGCGCCCACAATCCGACGTACACGAACCCGCCGAGGCCCTTCACGGTGAAGAGAATGATGAAGGCCAGCCGAATCCATTGGCGGGGTACGCCGAGCTCCCGGGCGGTGCCACTCGCCACGCCGGCGACGACGGCATGCTCGTGATCGAGATCGGGCATATGCCAGTCGGCGTCGCGGATGGCGGCGGTCGGAGCGAAGCTGTTCGACCGCGGAGAGACAGGTTTCATCACGATCATTGTCGCACGCTGCGGAGTTGAGACCATCGGGGTCCTACCCTGACCCAACCCTGAGAATCTCAGGGTCCGATCAAGGTTCCTCCGGATGGGCGCAACACCCCTTTGCGTGGAAGATCGAACCATGAACACAGCCCAGCCCTCCACACCAGTCAATCTCCCCTCATCCGAGCCTCGCCTCCGCCGTGCCGTCGATGGGTCACTCGGCGGAGTCGCCCTTGGTCTCGCCCGCTTCTTCAACGTTGAGGTCAAGTGGGTCCGCCTGGCGTTCGTCCTCAGCTTCCTCTTCGGAGGCGTCGGATTCCTCGCCTACATCGCCCTCTGGGCCGGTCTCCCCGATGAGACCGATACCCGAGCGGCCCGCTTCGCGGTCACTGAGAACCTCACCCGTCTCGTGGTCGCCGCCATCTTCGCCGTCTTCGCCGTCGGCGCCATCAGCGGCACCGCCGGAATCTCGGCCGGGCTGCTGTTGCCGGCTCTATTGGTCGGTGGCGGCATCTACATCCTGAGCCAGGACAACGAGTCCAAGGCCCCGGTGGGCGATGCCACTACTCCGCCCGCCACCCCTGCGACCACCGCTGGAGGGCAGAACCCAAAAGCTGAAACCTCGGCCGCCTCGAGCGCTGAGGTGAACCCTCCCTCAGCGCCGGCGGTCGAGGATGACCGCGATCCCCTCCTGGTCGAGGCCGAGCGTTTGATGAGCGGCGAAGCGTTCGACCCCAGCGGTTCTGACGCCTTCAGCAGAGATCCGTCCCACTGGGCGATGACCCGGACCGAAGCAGCGACCGCTCCGGCCCGGCGGGCCCGGCCGCCGATCGTCACCTTTGCGCTCGGCTCGGCCGCTCTGGTCAGCGCGCTGTTGCTGGTCACTAACGCCGGTGTGCCGTTCTTCGTGTACCCATTCATCGTGCTCGGGTTTGCCGTCGCCGGATTCATGGCCAGCCTGTTCTTCCGGCGGCCAGCCTGGGCGCTACTGCCGATCGCGTTCGTCTCGTTCGGTATTGCGATGGTGGGTGTGTCCACCACCGAGGTGTTCGAAGACGGCGTGGGCGAACGGCTGCTCGAGATCGATTCGCCGAGCGTCATCCAAGATGACTACCGGTTGGGGGCAGGCAACCTCGTTCTCGACTTCGATGATCTGGCCCTGACCGAAGACCAAACGGTGAGCACCAGGCTGATCTTCGGCCTCCTCGAGCTCGACCTGCCCGACAACCACCGCTCCGAAGTGGTTCTGGTCGACGGTGGCGACGTCACCTTCGCCGATGGTGTGAACCGCAACTTCGCCGACGGTGACACCTTGGTGTTCAACGATGATCTCGAAGGCCCGACCCTGCGAATCAACGCAGATCTCAAGATCGGTGAGATCGAACTCGACATGGATTCCGACGAGTTCTCGGTCCTGAACTAGTTCCTATGCCACCAGTGCGTTGAGGCCGGCGTCGATCATGTCTGAGACGGCGTCGGCCACCACCTGGCGATCCGGGTTGTAATCCTCCATCGACTCGTCGCTGTCCGCCAATGGGTTGCCGTCCACGGCCAGCACCGCGCCGGCGGCCACTCCGGACAGCGAGGCGGCCACGAAGAGGGCAGCGCACTCCATTTCGACGGCTATGCAACCAGCAGCCTGCCACTGGGGGAGGTTCGAGCCCAGAACGGCACTGGGGTAGAACACGTCGCTGGTGAGGACGATGCCGCGGTGGGCCCCGGGCGCGTGGCTCTGAAGGGCGGCGGTGATTCCGGGATCGGCGACCGCCGGGTAGGCCAGGGGCACCACCCCGCGTGAGTACCCGTCGTCCCGAACCGCTCCGATGGCCACGACCAGATCCCCATCGGCAACATCGGGCTGGAGTCCGCCGCAGGTGCCGGCCCGGATGATACGCCGGGCACCACCCCGGATTATCTCGCTGAAGCACACCCCGGCGCCGGCCGAGCCAACCCCGTGGCTCACGACCATCACTTCGATGTCATTCCACCGGCCCCGATAGCTGTGGTATTCACGCTTGGCCGCCATCGATCGGCTGTCGTCGAGCCGTTCGGCCACTTTTGCGGCCCTGGCCGGGTCTCCGACGACCACTACGCGCTCGGGGCACCCGGCCACGGGAATCCCGGTGATCGGCAGCACGGCGGTCATTGCGACACCCTAGAACATCGCCTCGGTCAGAAAGCGGTGAGCTCGACCCGTCGATTCCGAGCCCGGCCATCGCGGGTCGTGTTGGTGTCGATCGGTTCCGATTCGCCGGCACCTCGTGAACTCAGCCGCTCGGCCGGCGCTCCGATCTCCACGAGATAGGCGACGGCCGCCGCCGCTCGCTGCTCGCTGAGTTCCTGGTTGCCGCCCTCGGAGCCCCGGTCGTCGGTATGGCCGGCGACCTCGATCCGAACGGCCGGGTGACGATCCATCAGCTCGGGCAGCTGATCGAGCAGCGCCTTGAACTCCTCGGTCGGCTCGTTCTTTCCGGTGGCGAACAGCACCTCTTCGAGAAGGAGAGCGTTGAGCTGGTCGAGATCGAATTGGGCGGCAGCTGCCAATTCCTCCTGGGTCGGCGGCGGGGGCGGAGGAACGATCACATCGTTGACGGTGTCGACACCAGGAGACGCCGCCGCCACGGTGGCGAGCAACTCCTGAAGTTGGGTGGATGTTGCGTCGTCGACGGCCTCCCCGACCACTTCGAAACGACCGTCGGCACTGGTGGCGGCGATCGTCACACCGTCGGGCACGCCGGCCAGGAAGCTCTGCAATGCGACGACGCCGTTGTCGCGACCCACCGATGACGTAAGACCCGTGGCCACCTCGAGATTGTCTTCGACCAGAGCCGGCCCGACCCGGCGCCGTGCCGAGTCGACCAGCGCATCACGCTGGCCTTCGGTGGTGACCAGACCATCGAGAACGATGCCGTCGGCGCTCACCCGGGCGGTCGCCAGCAACACGCCGTCGGGTTGATCCTCATCGGCGCTGATCGACTCCGGCTCGCTCGCAGCGGTCGTTGACACCTCAGCGTCGCCCGATAGTCCGACGGTGTCTCCCGAATTGGGTTCGTCGTCGGAGAGGAGGCCGGGCACGGCCAGGATCGAGAGGCCGAGAACGAAGATGGCGAGCAGGGAGAGAAGACCCAGCCGGGTGAGCGGGGCGGAGAACGCGTCGATCCAGACAGTCAAGCAGACACCGCACCAGCGGCCGGGCACTCCGGTCGGGATTCGCGGTGACAGATCCCGTCCCGCTGGTACGATCTACCGATCCTGCCCTCGTAGCTCAGGGGATAGAGCATCGGCCTCCGGAGCCGTGTGCGGAGGTTCGAATCCTCCCGAGGGCGCCACCGTCGCCTCATAATTGCCGCCGCCGCTCAACACCGGCCGCCTACAGTCGACCTGGCTGACTATGGTTCGTTCCTCGATTCTCGATGCGGTGCACCAGGCACTCGAAGAGCTGGGGGTTGACCACGTCCCGCCGGGGGTCACCGTCGAGCGGCCAGCCAACCCCGATCATGGCGATTGGAGCACCAACGCCGCCCTGGTGTGCGCCAAGCAGGCGAAGAAGAACCCACGCCAACTCGGCGAAGAACTGATGACCGCGCTCGAGGAGGCTGAGCTGCCCCACGTCGAGGGTCTCGAGATCGCCGGTCCCGGCTTCATCAACATCAGGCTGGCGCCGTCGTGGCTGCACGAGACCTTGCGCGAGGTTGTCACCCAGGGGACCGAGAGCTACGCCCGGTCCGACATCGGCGCCGGCATCGACGTGAACCTCGAGTTCGTCAGCTCAAACCCCACCGGTCCACTGCATGCCGGTGGTGGGCGCTGGGGTGCATTCGGCGACAGCCTCGCCCGCATCCTCCATCGCTGTGGCTACCAGCCCCACAAGGAGTTCTACATCAACGATCGCGGGTCCCAGACCGCCCTGTTCGGTCTGAGCCTGTCGGCCCGCAAGGGCGGCAAGGAAGTGCCCGAGGGAGGCTACCGGGGCGACTACGTCACCGAGTGGGCCATGGAAATGCCCGATACCGCCGACCCGACGACCTGGGGTATCGGTCGCGCCCTCCAGGAGGTCGAGGAGTCGTTGGCCGCGATGCACGTCAGGTTCGACACCTGGAGCAGCGAGAAGGCGCTGGTCGAAAGTGGTGCGGTCGAACGCACCCTCGAACAGCTTCGCGACAGCGGACACGTATACGTGAAAGACAATGCCACGTGGCTGGCCACCTCCGAGCTGGGCGACGACAAGGACCGGGTCCTGATCAAAGCCGACGGCGAGTACACCTATTTGCTGCCCGACATCGCCTACCACCACGACAAGTACAACCGGGGCGACATCATCATCGACATCCTCGGGGCCGACCACCACGGATACGTTCCTCGAATGCGGGCCGCCCTGATCTTTCTCGGTCACGAACCCAATGAATACGAAGCGATCATCGGGCAGAACGTGAAGCTGATGCGCGGCGGCGAAGAGGTGAAGCTGTCGAAGCGCACCGGCGACATCATCGCCGTCGACGAGTTGATCTCCGAGCTGGGGCCTGATGTAACCCGGTTCGCCTACCTGCTGCAGAGCATCGATACCACCCAGACCATCGACATCGACCTCTGGAAAGCTCAGGCCAGCGAAAACCCGGTCTTCTACGTGCAGTACGCCCACGCTCGCATCCATGCGATCGGGGTGGAAGCCGCCAGGCGCGGCATCGAGCGGCACCGGCTCGAGCAGGTCGACCTGAGTGGCCTCGTGGATCCGAATGAGCTTGCGGTGCTCCGCCACTTGCTCGAACTCGAAGACGCCCTTGTCTCGGCGGCTCGGGACCGTGCTCCTCACCGCATGACCACATGGGTTCGCGAACTGGCTGCCGGATTCCACAGCTTCTACACCCACTGCCCGGTGCTGCGAAGCGATGTCGACCCCCAACTGCAGCAGGCTCGACTATGGCTGGTCGAGGCGTGCCGGGTGGGGCTGTCGATCGGGCTCGATCTCCTCGGGGTCGAAGCTCCCGAGCGCATGTGACAACCCGGGCTCTCCAGCCGGTCCGAGCCCGTAGCATGCAGGGGTGAAACCGCTGCCCTGGGGCCTGCTGCCCGACAATTCCGAGCTCAGCGAGTCGGGCTCCCTCATCATCGGTGGCTGCGATGTGCTCGATGTAGCCCTCGAGTTCGGAACCCCGGTGTTCATCTACGACGAGCAGCACCTGCGTCAACGATGCAGAGAAGCGGTCGCGCTCTTCGGGCGCCGCGCCACCTACGCCACAAAGGCCTTCCTCTGCGTCGCGATGGCCAAACTGGCCCATGAGGAGGGCATGTCGCTCGACGTCGCGACCGGTGGCGAGCTCCACATCGCTCTCGCTGCGGGAGTGCCCGCCGCCGACCTCGTCTTCCACGGCAACAACAAGAGCATGACCGAGCTCGAACGGGCCATCGAGATCGGGGTGGGTCGTATCGTCGTCGACAGTTTCGACGAGCTCGACCGAATCGAGGCGCTGGCCAGCGATTCGGTTCCCGACGTTCTGCTGCGCGTGACCCCCGGCGTGGAAGCCCACACGCACGAGTTCATCGCAACCGGGCACGACGATTCCAAGTTCGGATTCACGGTCAGCTCGGGCCAGGCCACAAAGGCGGTGGAGCGGGCCGGCGCCTCCCGGGCGGTGAATCTGGTCGGAATCCACGCCCACATCGGCTCTCAGGTTTTCCGGGTCGAGAGCTTCGGCGCCTCCTTGGACGTGCTCGCCGAGTTCGCCGGGCCGCTCGACTTGCCCGAGCTGGTGGTCGGCGGAGGCCTCGGTGTGCCCTACGTCGAAGGCGAGGAAGCCCCGTCGATCAGCCAGTGGGGCAAGATCCTCAAGGATCGGGCAGCCCAGGCCGGCATCACCGCGTCGCTCGGTATCGAGCCGGGACGCAGCATCGCGGCCGCTGCGGCGATCACCGCCTACACGATCGGCACGATCAAACCGTTGGAGGGCATCCGCACATACATCGCGGTGGATGGCGGCATGTCCGACAACCCTCGCCCGGTGCTGTACGGCAGCGGCTACGAAACCTTCCTTCCCCGCAATCCGATCGCCGAGCGCCCGTTGACGGCCCGTCTGGTGGGCAAACACTGCGAGAGCGGCGACATCCTGGTGCGGCAGGCTGCCCTCCCCGAAGACATCGCCGTCGACGACATCGTGGCCACGCCGGTGACCGGCGCCTACGGCCACAGCATGGGCAGCAACTACAACAAGGTCCTACGACCCCCGGTCGTGTTCTGCTCCGATGGCGACGCTCGACTCGTCGTGCGGCGTGAGACATTCGAGGACCTGTTGATCACCGACCTCGGCTAGGCCTCGCCACGCCGGCCCTCACCCGCTGACCCGGGCCTGTGTGGAAACATGGGCCGGTGCGTCGCGTGGTCGTAGCCCTGCTGCTGGTGGTGAGTTTGGTGAGCCTCGCCGTTCCGGCCGATGCCGCGACCGCCCCGATCGATTCGCTGGCCGACAGCCGGATCCGGCTCTCCACCAAGCTGGTCGGTCTCACCGCCGACCTCGACGGTGGTCGCTCCGACCTTTCGGCCAACGGTCAGTACGTGATCTTCGATCGCCCCGGTCGCGGGGTCGGGATCTTCGATTCGGTCCGCGATCAGACAGTCGTCCTCGGCGACGACACGGCCAAGCCGTTCGCGGTGTCCGACAGCGGGGCCGTGGCGCTCTACACCAGCCTCGGCCAGCCCTACCGATGGGAGCGAGCCACCGGGCTGAGTCTTGCCCTGCCCTGGACCGGTGGGCTGATCACCGACATGGACCTCGACGGCAGCGGCACGGTCGTGGCGTACACCGAACAAAGCAGCGGCTCGTCAGGAACGCTTCGTATCTGGACCGCAGAGCGGCTCCGCCAGTTCGGAGCGACGGTCACCGCAACCCCCAGTCGGTCGAGCCGCGACGTGTTCGCCACCGCCGACGGCTCCGGTGTCCTGTTCCACGCTGGCAGCGGAGTGCGTCGTATCGCGGTCGGTTCCGGCATCGCATCGTTCACCCCACTCACGACCCTGGCCGGGCTCGATCGGGCCGCGGCCAACCAGGTGGAAGCAGCCGACGGAATGCCGGTTCGGTTCCGGATCGGCGCCACCTCTGGCACGGCGCGGACCCCGGTCGAGTTCCCGGCTCCCGATAGTGCGGGGGTCGACAACGTGGTGCTCTCCGGCGACGGAACCTCGGTCGTCTTTCACAGCCAACAGGAGCTGTATCGCCGGACGACAGCCGGAGGGTTGCACTACCTCCAGCCCTCGACCTCCAACGCCCTCGGCGAACCCCGCGACGCCTCGATCACCGGGCGCTTCGTGCTCACCTCCCGGCCCGGTGCCACCAACGGGATCCTGGAGATTCTCGATCTGAGCGGTCCGGAGATCCCGATCGTGGACCGCGCCACGCTGCAGGGCCCTCAGCTGGGCGATCAGATTCGCCGTCTCTACCTCGCCTACTTCGGCCGGCCTCCCGACGCCGCAGGCTTCTCGGCCTGGAAAGTTGTCCGGGCCAACGGGGCGTCACTCGATGCGGTCTCAGCCGAATTTGCCGCCTCGGCCGAGTTCCAGGCCACCTACGGCGATCTCGACAACGGAGGCTTCGTCGACCTCGTCTACAACAACGTGCTGGGTCGCCCACCCGATGTTGCCGGGCGAGCCTTCTGGGTCGACCGCCTCGACAACGGTGCGTCCCGGGGTGCGGTGATGACCGGCTTCTCCGAGGGGCTCGAATTCAGGATCCAGACCGGAACCGTGGCCGCCGCCAACGCCCCGGTCGCCCACCAGATCGAACGCCTCTACCGCGCCTATTTCGACCGGTCGGCCGATCAAGGCGGCCTGGACTTCTGGCTCGAACAGTTCGTGCTGGGCGCCAACCTCGGTGTGCTCAGCCAGGAGTTTGCCGGCTCGGCCGAGTTCGTTGGCACCTACGGGGAGCTCGACAACGCCGCCTTCGTGGATCTTGTCTATCAAAACGTTCTCGACCGACTCCCCGACGCGGCGGGGCGGGCGTTCTGGCTCGATCGTCTCGACAGCGGCACCAACACCCGGGGTGAGGTGATGATCGGCTTCAGCGAATCCCCGGAATTCATCATCGCCACCGACACCATCCCACCGTCGGGCTAGGTCGGCCGGATCCCAGGAAACCCCGGCCGAACGAAACCGGGGGCGAATAGGCTGAACGGGTGACGCTCGGAATTGGACTGCTGGGATGTGGAACCGTCGGCGGTGCCTTGGTCGGTCTGATCGACGCACAGCCCGACCTCGAGATCCGTCAGGTGGCCGTGCGCAGCACCACCAAGGCCCGCTCGGCCGGGGTGAGTTCTGATCTGCTCACCACCGACGCCCACGCGGTCGTTGCCCGATCCGACGTCGACATCGTGGTTGAGGTCATCGGCGGCATCGAACCGGCTCGCTCCCTGATCATCGAGGCACTCGAGGCCGGCAAGCCCGTGGCCACGGCCAACAAGGAACTGATCGCCAACTATGGTGCCGAGCTGCTGGCCCTGGCCGAGGCCAAAGGCGTTGATCTGCAGTTCGAGGCCGCCGTCGCCGGCGCGATTCCGATCATCCGGGCGCTGCGAGCCAGCCTCGGCGGTGAAACGATCCACAGAATCGCCGGCATCGTGAACGGGACGACCAACTACATCCTGACCAAGATGACCGAGGAGGGAGCGTCCTACGGCGATGCCTTGGCCGAGGCTCAGCACCTGGGATTCGCCGAACGCGACCCAACCGCCGACGTCGAAGGATTCGATGCGGGGGCCAAAGCCGCGATCATGGCGTCGATCGCATTCGGCGCCGATGTCGTGGCCGGCGATGTCTTCCACGAGGGAATCTCCAACATCACCAGCACCGACATCGATTTCGCCAACCGGCTCGGCTATCAGATCAAGTTGCTGGCCATCGCCGAGCAGTTCGACGCCAACGGCGACGGGCCCTCGATCGGCGTCCGTGTCCATCCGGCCATGGTCCCAGACAGCCATCCCCTGGCCAGTGTCCGCGAGAGCTTCAACGCGGTCTTCGTAGAGGGTGACTCCTCCGGCGAGTTGATGTTCTACGGACGCGGGGCCGGTGGCGAACCCACCGCGTCGGCCGTTCTGGGCGATGTGCTCGACGCCGCCGCCGCTCTCAGGCGCGGCGGTCACCGTCCGATGCCGCTGGCCCAGCGGCTGCCGATCAAACCGATCGACGACCTTCCCAGCGCGTTCTGTGTGAACCTCCAGGTGACCGACGCTCCCGGCGTGCTGGCTCAAGTAGCGGGGGCACTCGGCGAGAACGACGTGTCGGTTCGGGTGATGGAGCAGCACGACATCGCCGGTGAAGAGGCCGGCACGGCCCGGCTCATCTTCATCACCCACGTGGCGCCCGAACGACAGCTCCGGCGGACCCTGGCCGCCTTCGACAAGCTTGCGGTGGTGAAGGCCATCGACAGCGTGCTCCGGGTGCTCGGCGAGTAGGCAACCGAACGTGATCACCTACCGATCAACCCGCGGTCGAGCGCCCGAGCTGGCCTTCGGCGACGCGCTTCTCGCCGGGCTGGCATCCGACGGCGGGCTGTATGTCCCGACCCAGATCCCAGAGCTCGATCCGTCCCTCGATGCCGCGATGCCCTACCACGAACTCGCCACCACCGTGATGTGGCCCTTCGTGGAAGGCTCGATCGAACGGGATCGGTTCGCGGCGATGGTCGAAGACACCTACACCGTGTTCTCCCACCCCGACGTTGCCCCGCTCTTCGAACTGGGCGCCGACGAATGGCTCTGCGACCTGTCGTATGGTCCGACGCTGGCGTTCAAAGACTTCGCCCTCCAGCTTCTGGGCCGCTTGCTCGATCACCAGCTCGAGCAGCTGGATCAGCGGGTCACCGTGATCGGTGCCACCTCGGGCGACACGGGCTCTGCTGCGATCCACGCACTGGCCAACCGAGACCGAATCCACGTTGTGATCCTCCATCCCGAAGGCCGCGTCAGCGACGTGCAACGGCGACAGATGACAACTGTCGACGCGCCCAACGTCACCAACCTGGCCGTCCAAGGCACCTTCGACGACTGCCAGGATCTGGTCAAGGCCGCATTCGGCGATGAGGACCTGCGCCGCCGGGCCGCCCTCGCCGCGGTGAACAGCATCAACTGGGCCCGAGTGATGGCCCAGACCGCCTACTACGTGAGCGCCGCCCTCAGGGTCGCCCCTGGGCGCAGGGTCAGCTTCAGCGTCCCCACCGGCAACTTCGGCAACGTCCTGTCGGCCTGGTATGCGAAACGTATGGGTCTGCCGATCGAGCAGCTCATCGTGGCATCGAACCGCAACGACGTGTTGACGCGTGTGATGGAGACCGGATCGCTCACCGCCGAGGAGGTCATTCCCTCGCTGAGTCCGAGCATGGACATTCAGATCTCCAGTAACTTCGAGCGACTGCTATTCGAAGCCAGCGGGGGCGACGCCGCCGGCGTCGAAGATCTTCTGGCCCGGTTCAGATCGACCGGTGCCGCCCGCGTGGATTCGGCGTGGATGGCTCGTATCCGCTCCGAGTTCGAAGGCGGCCGGCTCGACGACGACGGCACGCTCGTGGAGATGAAGCGCGTCTACCACGAACATGGCACGTTGATCGATCCCCACACCGCGGTGGGAATGGCCGTCGGTCGCGAACTGCACCGAGCGGGAACTCCCTTGATCGTGATGGGCACCGCCGATCCCGCCAAGTTCGCTGACGCCGTCAAAGAAGCGACCGGCGAGGTGGTTCCGCTTCCGGAGCGGGCTGGGAACGTGATGGAGCTCCCCGAGCGCTTCGATGTGATTCCGGCCAGCCTCGACGCAGTTCGCGCCTATCTCCCGCTACAGTCCGACACAGACGACGGGGACTGACGGCGCAACTCCAGCGCTTCACACCCTCGCCGAACGCTCGAATCAATGCTTCTTTGCACGAGAACCGGAGAGTTACACAGTGAGTGATGCCACGCCCGGCCGCGCCGACCTTCAGAAGAAGGACCGCAGCGAACTACAGACCATCATCACCGCGCTCGGCGGGAAGCCATCCAGCCGCGCCAAAAAGGACGACCTGATCAACATGGTGCTCGAACTCACCGGCGCCGACGCGAACGGCGGCGCAGCCAGCGGACCGAGTGAAACCAACCCGTCGCCAGCCGAGGACGAGAACTCATCGGAGGAGGCATCTGGTCAGGCCGCCGGCTCGGCCAGCGAGTCCGAAAGCGACGGGAACGAGGCCCGTGGCAAGGCCCAGGGGTCCGGGGGACGACAACAACGACCGGCCCAGAAATCCGACGACGGAACCGGGGAAGACCCGAATCGGGCCGAACCCCAAAAAGACGACGGCAACGTGAAGACCGAGTCGAACGACGACGAGGACCAGGGCAACCGGCGCCGACGACGCCGGGGCCGGGGGCGCGATCGTGACGAGGAGAACGTACAGGTCGAGCCGCAGGCGATCGGCGGAAATCTCGATCTCAGAGATGAGGGGTACGGGTTCCTGAGGGTCGATGGCGCCCTGCCGTCGCCCGAGGATGTGTACGTGCCGCTCAAAACCGTGCGGGTCCACGGGCTCCGCAAGGGCGACTATGTGGCCGGAACCGCCCGACCCGCATCGAGAAACGAACGAAACGCAGCACTGCACTCCCTCGAACTGATCAACGACAAGGATCCGAAACTCGCGGTGAACCGTCCCCGGTTCGAAAAGCAAACCCCGGTGTTTCCGACCGAAGCCTTGCCGCTGGAGAGGGAGGGGAGCAACACCGGTCGTCTGCTCGACTTGCTGGTGCCGTTGGGCAAGGGGCAGCGCAGCCTGATCGTTGCACCACCCGAAACCGGCGCATCGACGCTTCTTTGTGAGATCGCCGAGTCGATCGAGGCCAATCATGCCGACATGCGCCTGATCGTGATGCTGCTCGATGAGCGACCCGAGGAGATCACCGCTCTGACCCGCCGTCTCGAGGCTGGCGAGGTGATCGCATCCGGCTTCGACCGCCCGCCAGAGGAGCAGGTCGCCGTCGCCGAGATGGCGGTCGAACGGGCCAAGCGAATGGTCGAGGAGGGCGAAGACGTCATCATGCTCGTCGATGGGCTCACCCCGCTCATGAGGGCCTACAACCTCACGGCGTCGGCGGGAGGCAGGTTGCTGGCCGGCGGGGTCGACGCGTCGGCCATCTACCCGTGCAAACGTTTCTTCGGCGCCGCCCGAGCCCTCGAAGAGGGCGGGTCGCTCACGATGGTGGCCACGGTCAGAAGCGAGACAGGTTCGCCGGTCGACGACCTCATCCTCGACGAGTTCCGGGGAACCGCTACGTCGGAGATCCACCTCTCGCGACATCTTGCCGATCGCGGCGTCTCCCCGGCGATCGACCCGGACCGTTCGTTCACTCGGGCACGGGATCACCTCTTCGATGCCGACGAGGCGGCCCTGGTCGATTCGTTCCTCGGCTCGGTACGCAAGGACGACACCGTCGACACCATGAAGTCGCTGCTCGACAGGCTCGAGGCCACCCCGTCCACCGCGGCGTTGCTCGGCGCCTCCTAGCTCGCTGCGCCCCACAGCCGGGAGCGGCTAGGTGAGGGCTGGGCAAGTAGCCGAATGGTCGAATCCGCCGCTACCCTTGCCGGTCTTATGAAGTCAGGAATCCACCCCGAGTACCGGCCCGTCGTCTTCCAGGACTCCTCGGCCGACTTCAGCTTCCTCACCCGGTCGACCATCGAGACCGACGAGACGATCGAGTGGAGCGACGGCAACACCTACCCCCTCTACAAGGTGGAGATATCCTCGGCCAGCCACCCGTTCTTCACCGGCACCATGAAGATTGTCGACACCGCCGGTCGTGTCGAGCGCTTCGAGCGCCGCTTCGGTAGCCGCAAGAAGAGCTGAGCACCCAAACCCCACCGCCGCACCTCGCCGCCAGCGTCTTGGCGGCCGTCCTCAGGAACCGTTTCGGCTTCGAACCCGAGCCGGTCAGCTGCGGGTTCGCCGCCGCCGCCGGCAACGCCGAACGGGTGGGGCTGTTACTGCCTCAGCGTTCCGACGATGACGGCAACGACGAACGCGAGTTTGGCCTGGGCAGCGTGCTGATCTGGGCCCGTCGGGAAACCCGAGAGGTCGTGGTAATTGCGCCACCCGATCGCGCTGGAACATTGGCTCGGCAGGCCACCCACTTCCCCGGTGTGAACATCTACACGATCGAGGGCACAACCCTGGTCGAGACCACTCCGGAGGAGCTCGATCCCATTCCCGAGCTGACCGACGCCGCCCTCGGTCGCGCCGATCTGATCCGATCGGTCGGCGCCCGGCCGGTCGACGACTTCGGGTATCTGATCGCCGAGATGCACGGGCTCGAAATCGCCCGCGTCGATCGCGACGGCACGATGCAGATCGGGGTGGGCACAGCTGACCGAGAATTGCACGGCTATGTACACGTGAACACCGACCCAGCCGAGTCGCTTCGCAAGGCTGCCGAGATGGTCAGCGCTATCCGAGCCCAGGGTGCGTCGAGCCATCCGTTGAACCGGCGGGCTCGCCAGCGCTGGCTGCGTTCGGCGCTGGCCGACAACCCCTCGGCCGTCGGGGCCGAGCGGCTCGACTTGCTGCCTCCCCTCGGCGAACGGGTACTGCAACTGGGACCCGAGCCCGCCGCTTCCCTCGATTCGACAGCCAACACGGTGTATGTGTTCAGCGCCGGAATCGACCCCGACGTCGTGCCCCTTGCCACCGACTACCGCCGCCGTCACGACCCGGAACGAACCGTCATCGTCACCAGCCGTCGCGATGCGTTTCCTGCCACCGCCTCGATCGCGGCGGCGGCCGGAATCGAGATCGTTGCGGTCGACGCGCCCTATTGAGGGCGGCTTGACAATCCGGACCCCTAGCAGGTGTGGCGCCGTCCGGGCCCTACTCTGGTCGGGTGCTCGACCGCCTGGACACATTGCTCTCCGAACATGCCGAGGTCGAAGCGCGCCTGGCCGACCCCTCGATCGTCGGTGACCAGAAGCGGTTCATCCAAATGTCGCGGCGGTACTCCGAACTGACCAAGGTCGTCGAGGTCGGGCTTGCTTTGCGCAGCCGGGCCGAGGATCTCGAAGTGGCCCAGGAGATGTTCACCGATGCCGAGGGCGACGACCGCGAGGAGCTTCGTACCGAGATCAACGAGGCCAACGACGACATCGAACGGCTCGAGCAGGAGTTTCGGCTGCTGCTCCTGCCGCCCGACCCCAACGCAGGTCGCAACGTGATCATGGAGATCCGGGGCGCCGAGGGCGGGGAAGAGGCGAACCTGTTCGCCCGCGACCTGTTCGAGATGTATCAGGCCTATGCCTCCAACAAAGGCTGGAAGCTCGAAGTGCTCAGCAGCCAGCCATCCGACATGGGAGGCTTCACCGACATCACCTTCCGCCTGGCCGGCGAGGAAGTGTGGCCTCGGATGAAGTTCGAGGCCGGCGTGCACCGGGTGCAACGGGTACCGGTCACCGAATCGCAGGGTCGTGTGCACACGTCGTCGGCCACCCTCACGGTGCTGCCCGAGGCCGACGAAGTCGATGTCGACATCGATCCCGGCGACATCCAGGTGGATACTTTCCGGGCCAGCGGCGCCGGCGGCCAGCATGTCAACAAGACCGAGTCGGCGATTCGCATCACCCACCATCCTTCGGGCTTGGTGGTCTCCATGCAGGACGAGAAGAGCCAGCTGCAGAACCGACTGCGGGCCATGGCCGTCCTGCGTTCCCGCCTGCTCCAGCTGGAGCAGGACAAGGCGGCTGCGGAGGCCTCGGCCCAACGCAAGGACCAGACCGGTTCGGGGGGCCGCTCGGAAAAGATCCGTACGTACAACTTCAAGGAAAACCGGGTCACCGATCACCGGATCGGGCTCACCCTGCATCAGCTCGACAAGGTGCTCGCCGGGGAACTTGCACCGGTCAGTGACGCCCTGATCCTCGACGAGAGGGCGCGTCAGCTGGCCGACGAGCAGTGATGTCCGACGAAGCGGTGTTGTCCGATGGCACTGTTCCGTGGGCTGGTCTACTGGCCGAGACCGTCGCCCGTCTGACCGAGGCCGGCGTCGACGACGCGGAGATTTCTGCCCGCCGAATCGTGGAGGAAGCATCAGGCTGGGATGGCGCTGATCTCGCTGTCCATCTGAGCGACCCGGCAACGATCCGAGGTGTTGCTCGCCTCGATGCGATGGTCGATCGCCGCCTCGCCGGCGAGCCGCTCCAGTACGTCGTGGGCCGGTGGTCGTTCCGCACGCTCGACCTGATGGTCGACCGTCGCGTGCTCATCCCCCGTCCCGAGACCGAGGAGGTTGCCGGATGGGCGATCGGAGAGGCCGAGCGGTTCGATGCCCCGACGGTGATCGACCTGGGAACCGGCAGCGGGGCGATCGGTTTGAGCGTCGCCACCGAGGTCGCGACGTCGACGGTTTTGCTCACCGACGTGTCCGAAGATGCGCTGAGTGTGGCCCGCGCCAACCTCGCCGGCATCGGGCAGGCGGCCTCACGGGTGTCGGTAGCACACGGCAGCTGGTTCGAAGCCGTCCCCGGCGAGCTGCGGGGCACGATCGCAGTGATCGTGTCCAACCCCCCATACGTGGGAGACGACGAACAGCTTCCCGAGGTTGTCGATCGCTGGGAACCGAGGGGCGCACTCCGGTCGGGGTCGGACGGAACCCGCGACCTGATGGTGGTGGTGGACCAGGCCGCAGGGTGGCTGCGTGCTTCGGGCTCGGTCGTGCTCGAGATGGCCCCGGCCCAAACCGATGCGGTTGCGGCCCAGGCCCGGAGGAGCGGATTCACCGAGGTTGAGGTGCGATCGGATCTGACCGGCACGCCCCGTTCGATCATCGCCAGGAAGTAGCTCGATCGTTCAGTACATCCGCACCGGCGATGTTCCCTTGCGGATGGTGAAAATCGAAGCGATACCTCGATGAAGGGGGCGGAAACCGAGCCGCTGATAGATTTCACCGGCGCCGGTGGGACTGGCTGAGTCGACACCCAGCATCGAGCTGTTGAAGCCGGCGGCGGCGAAGCTGTGAAGCGAACGGGTCACCAGGGCGCTGGCGATCCCACGACGGCGATGGCTAGGCAAGGTGCAGATCGATTCGATCCAGCCGTCACGACGCCCGGTGACCGCCTCGTCGTCGGCGTAGTGACCGTTCAGGCAATAGGCCACCATCTCGTCGCCGTCGAAGGCGAGGAAGCTCAAGTCGATGCGGTGCCCCGGCTCGTTGATGACGTCGTGCAGCCACGCCTCTTCCGACCGTGGGGTCGTACCCCAGTGGTCCAAGAACGCCACGTTGTACACCTGGCGAGCGGATTCGTGGTGTGAGTCGTTCCACGGCGCGATGGCGATCCCGTCGGGTTCGATGGCGGCGGGAAGGGCGGTCAGATCACGCTGTAACTCGTCGAACCAGCGCGCATCTTCGAAGCCGGCTGCGGCGAAGAGGGCACCGCGGTCGTCCTGGCCTTCGTAGCGTTCCGCGATGATGATCGCCTCCAGCTCGTGTGGCGTCGAGTCCAGCCGTTGGCCGGCTCGGTCGACCTGCCAAGCCAGGAGCTCGGTGCCGAGCCCCCGGCGACGGACATCGGGATGAATCCCACCGAGCAACTTGGCCCGCTCGAGTTTCTGACCCGACGGCGAATGCGTGACACGGCCCCATCCGACCAGCCGATCGCCCAGCCACACGGCTCGGAGGTTGTTCTCAGGCGAATTGTTGGGGCTTCGGAGATAGTCGCGAACCTCGTCGAGCGTGGTCAGCCAGTGCTGCTCGTCGGCGATTTCGATATCTCGGATCAATTGGTGGAGGGCGTTCGCCTCGTCGGGCCGGACCGGTCGGAGCGCTACCTCTCGCATCCCGCCACGGTATTCCAGTGCCCCACGCTGCGTCGCCGGATTACCCCAGTTTGGCGACCCGAGCTGCGTGCCGTCCGCCCTCGAATTCGGCGGCCAGGAAGGCGTCGACACAGTCGATGACGACCTGTTCACCCAGGAAACGTTGGCCGACGCACATCACATTGGCGTCGTTGTGCTCTCTGCTGAGCCTGGCGCTGGTGACATCGTGAACCGTGGCGGCCCGGATACCGGTCACCTTGTTGGCCGCGATGCAGATCCCGATTCCGCTGCCACACACCGCAAATCCGAACGTCGCCTCCCCGGCCGCGACCGCCTCCCCGAGCGCACGACCGAAGTCGGGGTAGTCGACCCGGTCGGCGCTGTGGGTGCCGAGGTCGAGCACCTCGTGGTCCGAAGCCCGGAGGTGATCCGAGATCAGCGACTTGTAGCCGAAACCGGCGTGGTCGGATGCGACTGCGACAGTGATGGACATGACACGAGTCTATGGTTCGTCCATGCTCCGACGGCTCTGGAACCGGCTCATGAGGAACCTGGCGGTGCGAGACGAATCGAAGGCGGTCATCTCCAAGGTGGATGCCGATCCGGCGGAGATTGCCCGCGGCCAGAACACCTGGGAAGGCGGCGGCTAGAGGTCGGGGTAAGGGGTGAACCCGCTGCACAGCTGACGGACGTCCTCCCGCACCGCGGCCACGACCCCTTCGTCGGTGCGATGGCGCAGCGTCGTGGCGATCAGGTGAGCGATCTGGGCCATCTCGGCCTCGGTCATGCCCTGGGTGGTGACCGCCGGGGTCCCGATCCGGATGCCCGAGGTCACGAACGGCGAGCGAGGATCATCTGGGATCGTGTTGCGATTGAGTGTGATACCGGCCTCATCGAGCACTGCGGAGGCTTCCTTGCCGGTGAGGTCCTCGTCGAAGGCTCGCAGATCGACCAGGAGCAGGTGGTTGTCGGTACCCCCGCTCACGAGCCGGAACCCTTCGGAGGCTAGACCGGCCGCCAACGCCTGGGCGTTGGCCACGACCTGAGCCGAGTAGCGCTTGAACTCCTCGGTTTGAGCTTCGGCAAAGGCCACCGCCTTGGCGGCGATGCTGTGTTCCTGAGGGCCACCCTGCTGGCCCGGGAAGACCGCCGAGTTGATGGCCTTGGCGTGCTCGGCGGTCGACAAGATGCAACCGCCCCGGGGCCCTCGGAGGGTCTTGTGGGTGGTGAAAGTCACGATGTCGGAGTGCGGCACCGGATTGGGGTACACACCGCCAGCGATCAGGCCGGCGACGTGGGCTGCATCAAACATGAGCAGCGCGCCCACGCTGTCGGCGATCTCCCGGAATGGGCGAGCGTCGATGTTGCGCGGGTAGGCGGTGGCTCCGGTGACGATCATCTTCGGCTCGTGTTGCCTCGCGAGCTCGGCCACGTGGTCCATGTCGATGCGCTCGTCGCTCTTGGTCAACCCGTAGCCGATGAAGTCGTATTGGATGCCGGATGCGTTGACCGGTGAGCCGTGGGTGAGGTGGCCGCCGTGGTCGAGGCTCAGCCCGAGAACTGTGTCGCCCGGCTTGAGGAGGGCCTGGTAGACCGCCATGTTGGCGTTGGCCCCCGAGTGCGGCTGCACGTTGGCGTGCTCGGCCCCGAACAGCTTCTTGATGCGATCGATGGCCAGCTGTTCAGCCTGATCGACGATGGCGTTGCCGCCGTAGTACCGCTTTCCTGGGTACCCCTCGGCGTACTTGTTGGTGAACACCGACCCGGTTGCCGCCATGACGGCCGGCGAAGCGAAGTTCTCCGAAGCGATCAGCTGGAGGCCGGTGTTCTGGCGTTCGATCTCCGCTCGTTCGATCTCGGCGTAGGTGGTGTCGTTGACGATGGGCCAAGGCATCGGAAGAGCTTAACGGGCATACCGGTACCAGAACCTAGGTTGCGGTACCCGCAGGGGCGATGGGACACTTCGGCCATGCGCAACGACATCACCGAGATGTTCGGGATCGAGTTCCCGATCTTCGCCTTTAGCCACTGCCGGGATGTGGTCGCCGCAGTGTCCAAGGCCGGCGGCATGGGCGTGCTCGGAGCGGTCGCTCACACCGATGAGCAGCTCGAGATCGATCTCAACTGGATCGAAGCGGAGATCGGCGACCGCCCCTACGGCGTCGACCTCATCATTCCGGCCAGGTATCTGGGTGACGACGAGGGCGGCTATTCGGCCGAGCAGATCGAAGCGTTGATTCCTGTCGAACACCGGGCCTTTGTCGACGACATCCTGGCCCGCTATGGGGTTCCCGACGTGCCCGACGGCGACGGCGGGTTGATGACGAGGTCGGGCAGCGCCACCTTCTCGGCCAACCGCGCCGCACCACAGTTGGAGATCGCTCTGGCCCACAAGGCCGTGCTCATCGTCAACGCACTCGGGCCGCCCCCGCCCCACATGGTTGAGCGGGCCAAGGAAGCGGGCCGGCTCGTCGGAGCCTTGGCCGGCAAGGCCCAGCATGCGCAGCGACACGTGAATGCCGGCGTCGACGTCATCATCGCTCAGGGATCAGAAGCCGGCGGCCACACCGGTGAGATCGGCACGATGGTTCTCATTCCCGAGGTGGTCGACGCGGTCGACGTGCCGGTCCTCGCCGCAGGAGGGATCGGTAGAGGGCGTCAGATGGCCGCAGCGATGGCGCTCGGCGCTCAAGGGGTGTGGTGCGGGTCGGTCTGGCTGACAACCGAGGAGGCCGAGACGTTGCCGGCGGTCAAGGAGAAGTTCCTCAACGCAACGAGTTCGGACACCATCCGCTCGAGGTCGAGGACCGGGAAGCATGCGCGGATGCTGAAGTCGGCGTGGACCGAGGAGTGGGACAATCCGGCAACTCCCGATCCGCTCGGGATGCCTATGCAGCCGATGCTGATCGACGACGCCATCCGTCGAATCGACCGCGCCGCTCACGTGCCGGGCAGCGGTGCGGAGAAGCTGGCCAACTACTTCGTTGGCCAGATCGTGGGCGATATGAACAAGTCGAAGCCGACCCGGCAGGTGGTGCTCGACATGATCGACGAGTTCATCGATGCCGCCCAGACCGTGGCGGCCCAGCTGGAGGACTGACCAGCGCGGTGGTCATGCATGCCATCGCAGCAGGGCGAGCGCTTCAGTGCCGTGGTCCTAGGTCGCGGCCCGATTGAGCCAGCCGGAACGGTGCGCGAGGGCCACCGCCTCGAGCTGGGAGGTCACACCGAGCTTGGCGAGGACGGCCTTTATCTGGCTTCGGACCGTCGGCAATGAAACGAATCGGGCCTCGGCGATCGAGGTCGCGCTTCGTCCCTGGGCCAGCATGCACAGCACCTCTTGCTCGCTCGGCGTAAGACCCTCGAAGATGGCGAGGTGAGATCGGCGAGAGCGGTCGGCTTGTTCGAACCGACGCAGCCGTTCGACCCGGTCGACCGGCCGGATCTCCTCTCGGGCCGCAGCACATTCGATCGTGTCCAGGATGGCGGACACGGTCTCATCTTTGCTGACGATGCCGACGGCGCCAGCCAGCAGGCACCGGGCCAGCTGGTCGGAGTCCTCGCTTCCGCTCAGCATGAGCACTCGAACGCCCTGAGCCACCAGGTCGGCAACGAGCTCGGGGGTGTCGGGCACCGCCGGCATTGAGAGATCGAGTACCACGAGATTCGGCGCCCCGATCTCCTCTCTCAAGCGACGCACAAACTGCGGCGGCGGCTCCGGCGGCACAGCCACCGCATCGACTCCCCGAGCCGCCAGTCCCTGGACCAAACCCAACGACAACAACGGATGATCATCGACCAGAACCACGCTCACTCAAAAATCCCCTTTGCACCTCGCGGCTCGTCCGGCAACCGCAGCACGAACTCGGACCCACCTCCCAGGCGGGCCTGGTAAAACAACTTGCCACCCTGTGCCTCGGCGATCATCCGAGCCACATGAAGGCCGATGCCGGTGCCTTCCTTATGCGTGGTGACCCCTCGGTGGAAGATCTTCTCCCGCATCTTCACCGGGACGCCCGGGCCGCGGTCGCGCACGCGGATATCCAGAGCATCGGGCTCGAGCGCGCTATAACCCGCCGAAACCATGATCGGAGCGCTCGGTGCGTGGCGGATCGCATTGTCGATCAGACAATGGACGGCGTCGATCGTTTCGGCCTTGGCGGCGGTGACGACCAGCCCCCGCGGGGCATCCAGGGTGACGGGAAGGCCACGTCGGAGCTGGACCTCCACGAGTGAGTTGAGGGCGTCACGGAGGTCGAACGTAGACAGCGTGAGACGAGACCTCTTCGTGAGGTCGCGCAGACGGTGCGCTTCCATCGCGAGCACCTCGCCCACCTCAGCCGGATCCGACGCCGTCGCCAAGCTAGATGCGATGACCTCAACCCCGAGCAGTCCGCTGCGAAGGCTGTGCATGCGGTCCTGGTTTCGTAGTCGTTCCGCGGCGGCGCTGCGTTTGGTCTCCTTCAGCTCGGTCCACGTGTCGGACAGCCGGCGCTGGTCGCCGATGATCGCCTGTCGGACATCGATGACGACCCCGTACAGGCCCATGGCTGCGGCGGTCGCCGAGACGATTGCTGCGCTCACCGCCCAGGTTCCCTCGCCGCCCTGCAACGCGAGAATCTCGGCTGCGAGAAGTCCCAGAAACATGAGGCCGAGGAATGCGACCAGCCACCGATGACGCAGGATGCCGCCGCCCCACGCCACGACGGCTGCCAGCGCCAGGATCGGGATTGTGACCCGCCGGAGGAACGGATCCTCGAACTCCCAGCCGACCATGGTTCCGAATACCGGAACCAAGACGAGGGACGCACCGACGATGCCGAGCCGTTTGGCGGTCGAGAGGCGCACGTCGATCACCGGTTGGGCGACGACGAGCACGGTGAAGATGAGGACGGTGACGGCGGCGGCGAGGGCCAACGCGCCACCGAAGGCGCCCCAATCCGACCCGAGGGTGGGGACGAGCTGCAGCGGGAGGAACCAGCCAACGGCGCAAACCAACATGATCACGCCGACGTCCAGTGAGATCCGATCCCGGGCGTGAGCGAACCTCGCGACCGCTATGGCCGCCGCGCTACCCAGGATCGCCGCTGCGGCTGCGGTCATCGCCACCTCGAGGGAGCGAGCATCGCCGGAGACGTCGAGTCGGCCATCACCGATCGACCAGGCCATAGCCAGAATGGCGACCTGCAAAGATGCGGCGAGTGCAACGAAACCTAGGCTCGAACCAGTCGCCGCCACGCGGGCTCGACGATCTGGGCCGGCGTAGTCCGCCCTCTGTTGTTCGCGTTGTGTTACCAGCGCCGCCACTGTCACATCCCTCCGCACCAGATAGGTGGCGTACAGAGCACAGAGTGCCTAGGTCGCATTGGAGCCGACAGAGCAAACCACCCTATGTAGTCGAAGACCACACTGTGTCACCTTGGCTACGAACCGAATGAGCGTACCGCTACCGATTCTGGCGCTATCCCCAATTCTGATGATTCGACAGAACCTCGATCGGCGGGACCCTTTTCTTGGTCAGGAGGTGGATGTGGTCGGCGTATATCGGACAGGTTTTGACGGGAGCCGCAACGTTCGCGACCTAACCACTCGAGACCGAAGCCGGGCCAGGACAGCCCATTCGCATTCGCGGCTCGACGCTCTCGCCTGGTGGCGTCTTTGGGGCGTGGCGGCGATCGCCCATGTCGTGGG
The DNA here is from genome assembly GCA_013003325.1 of Acidimicrobiales bacterium. Lineage (GTDB taxonomy): Bacteria > Actinomycetota > Acidimicrobiia > Acidimicrobiales > SZUA-35 > JABDIY01. The sequence goes on along the minus strand of JABDJU010000245.1, from coordinate 1,394 downwards.
CACCTTCGCCGCCGACGTCAGCTGGCGGAGCGTGGCAAACACCCTGCTGGCGGTGGTCGCGATCGTGGTCGTTCGAAAGCCGTCGTCGGCGCTGGCTCGAACCGGGCTGTCCGCAGGCATCGTCTGCTCGGCGATCGTCGAAACTCCGGTGATCGGCAATCACTGGTTGGTCGCCGCCGGAGTCAGCGCAGCCGCACTGGTTGCCCGTCCATGGGATCAGCCTGGCGACTGGTTCGCGAGGTTCGCACCAACCGGTCGGCTGCTTCTCCTCGTCTTCTACTCATTCGCTGCGTTCTCCAAGCTGAACTCCGGCTTCTTCGATCCGGTCACCTCCTGCGCTCGGTTCTTTGCCAATAGACCACTCGAGCTCTTCGGTCTGCCGACCATCGGAGGAGAGGCGACAGTAGCTGCGCTCCTCCCGGTCCTCGCAGCCGCTATCGAAATCTCTGTGCCGATCCTCTTGATGATCACTGCGACCCGGCGAATCGGCCTGTGGATCGCCATCGCCTTCCACCTGCTCCTCACCATCGATGTGGTTCAGCACTTCTTCGATTTCACACTCCTGCTCCTGCCCCTCTTCCTGCTGTTCGCTGCTCCCGGCGAACTGTCGGCGTTCGACCGCCGCCTGCCCAGGGGCCGCCACCCACAGGTGTGGACCGGCATCGCGCTTTCGGTCGTCCTCGGTGCAACGTTCCCCCTGGCCGAAACATGGCGCGGTCTGGCCCTCTTGTTCGTCTGGGCAACGTGGGCTGCGCTCGCACTACTGATCGTCAGATTCTTGTTCTCCGGGCCCGATGGCGCAGCGAATCTCAGTCTGCGCCCCGTGGGCAGTGGTGCCATGCTCATCGCCGCCCTCTTTGTCCTCAACGGAATCTCCCCCTATCTCGAGTTGAAGACCGCGACGGCCTTCAACATGTATTCCAATCTCGTCACCCGAGACGGAACTTCGAATCACTTCGTCGTACGGACAACGCTTCCGATTCGATCAGCTCAATCCAATCCGTTGGTTATCGTCGATTCCACCGATCCCGGCCTGAGGGAGTACGCCGAGGAAGGCCTCGTGATCGTCCCCGGCAATCTGCGCAGCTACCTGGAGACCCACGAGGTGAGGTCGGTGGTGGTCGAAACGGCAAGCGGCGAGGTTCTGGACCTCAGCTCGTCGGACCGCGAGCGAGCTGACGAAGTACTCGGCCCCCCACCCTCGCGGCTACTGCAGCGCGTGGCCCCCTATCGATCTTTCCCGACCTCGGGCGCGTGTCACGTGAGCTGGCACGCAGCCCTGTGACCGAGAGGCACCGAATGTACGACCACCAACAATCCACTCAGCATCGGGGCCCGACCCGCATCCACTCCTCCGACAGCCCGCCGACGACCCCGGCCGAACGGACCGGGCC
>JABDJU010000239.1 GCA_013003325.1 Acidimicrobiales bacterium | reverse complement strand
ACCATGTGGTGCCCTGGTCAGAACGAGGCCCCACGATGGTGTCCAACGGGCAACTGCTGTGCGGGGTCCACCACTCCTACAAACACCGCAACGACCCAAACCACCACAGCCCCCTCAAACAGCTCTTCACCGACAGCCCACTCATCCCCAAACGGGAATGAGGGTCACGGGAAGATGCCCCGGCGGTCGTAGACGTCGGCAAGACGGTGCAGTGACACTGCGTAGGCCGCATCGCGGTGGGTGCAGTTGAGCTCGGCCTTCATGTTCACGACCTTGTCGTTGGCGTCCCAGATGATTTCGCGCAGCCGCGTGTCGACATCGTCGATGCGCCAGGCGCGCCCGCTCTGGTTCTGCAGCCATTCGAAGTAGCTGACGACCACGCCACCGGCGTTGGCTAGCACGTCGGGGATGATGTCGACGCCCTTGGCGTTCAAGATCTCCTCCGCATCGAAGGTGGTCGGGCCGTTGGCGGCTTCCACAATCACCCGGCACGACATCGTTTCGGCCCGCTCCGCGGTGATCTGATTCTCCAGTGCAGCCGGGATGAAGGCATCGACGGGGAATGCGAACAGATCTTCAGTGTTCACCTCAATGGCTCCCGGAAAGCCCTTGATCATGCGTTCCTCGCGGGCGTAATCGAACAGCTTGGGAATGTCCATGCCGTCAGGGTTGTGGAGCGTGGCGGTGTGGTCGGCGACTGCCACGATCACACAACCTTCGCGATCAGCGAGACGGGCGAAGTGGCTGCCCACGTTGCCGAAGCCCTGGATGGAGACCTGCAGCCCGCTCAGTCGCTGGCCGGTCTCACCGCACCAGTGGCGCAAGGCGTAGAGCACCCCTTGGCCGGTGGCGGCCTCGCGGCCCAGGGAGCCCCCGACCTCAACCGACTTGCCGGTGACGACGCCGCGGAGCTGTTGGCGGCCGCCGGGTCCTGACACGTTGGCGTAGGTGTCCATGATCCAGTCCATCATCTGGGCGTTGGTGCCCACGTCGGGTGCCGGAATGTCGATCTCGGGGCCGATGGTGTCGCCGAGCTGATGGGTGAAGCGCCGTACGAGGCGTTCGAGTTCCCGTTCGGAGAAGTCCATCGGGTTGATGGTGACCCCGCCCTTGGCGCCGCCGTAGGGCAATCCGACCAGCGAGCACTTGAACGTCATCCACGCCGCCAGCGCCTTCACTTCGTCGAGGTCGACATCGGGGTGGAATCGCAGGCCCCCCTTGTACGGGCCGAGCACGTTGTTGTGCTGGATGCGGTATCCGCGAAACAGGCGGAGGTCGCCCGAGTCCATGCGCACCGGGAAGTTCACGATCACTTCGTTTTCGGGCTCGGAGAGGATCTTTCGGTATTCGGGGTTGAGATCGATCAGGTCAGCAGCCCGTTGAAACTGTCTATTGGCTGCTTCGTGCAACGAGCTCACGTCAGAATGCCTTTCTCACCGGCGACTCGAAGTCGCGGTTCCTTGGGTCGATCCTTTCAACCGCACCACAGGTCCCAGATCGGACGGAACCGGTCAGATTTGATTGTTCCGGTGAGGGTGGGAGACTGGGTTCATGGCCGAGCTGGTGACTCCGCGCGGACGATTTCCGCACCTCCGCAGGGTGGGCAACCTGGTCTTTGTCTCCGGAACGAGTTCACGACGGGCCGACAACAGCATCGCTGGTGCTGAGGTGGATTCGGCGGGAACGATGTCGCTCGATATCGCCCGCCAGACCCGGGAGGTGCTCGAGAACATCGAACGCATCCTCGAAACGGTGGATCTCGACCGGTCCGATCTGGTCGATGTCACCTCGTTCCTGGTGAACATGAACGACTTCGGCCCGTACAACGAGGAGTGGGCCCGATTCTTCGAGGGGCACGTGGCTCCCGCCCGCACCACCGTCGCTGTTCACCAGCTTCCCCACCCTCACCTGCTGGTCGAAATGAAAGCAACCGCCGCGTTCACTTCGGAGGAATCATGAGCACCGACTACAACCCCAGCCCGTCGACCACGATGGGATTGCCCTTCAATCTCGATGAGTGGTTAGAGGAGAACGCAGACTCGCTGAAGCCACCGGTGAACAACAAGCAGATCTGGGAAGACTCCGAAATGATCGTGACCGTCGTCGGCGGCGGCAACGAACGGACCGACTTCCACGACGATCCGCTGCCCGAGTTCTTTTACCAGCTGCGGGGCAACATGAACCTCCGCATTCAGGACGAACCCGGCAAGCCGGCTCGCGACATGCCGATCCGGGAAGGCGATGTGTTCTTGCTGCCCCCTCATGTGCGGCACTCACCTCAACGCCCCGAAGCGGACAGCATCGGGCTGGTGATCGAGTTCGCACGACCCGAAGGGGCGGTCGACGGGTTCGAATGGTTCTGCCCCAACTGCCACGAACTGGTTCACCGCGGCGAGGTGCAGCTCACGTCGATCGTGCGAGATCTGCCCGTGATGTTCGAGGCGTTCTATTCGAGCGAGGAAGCCCGCACCTGCCCCAACTGCGGAACGCTGCACCCCCGGCCTGGTGACTGAGAACCGTGCGGGCCCGCCGGATCGACATCCACTCCCATTTCTTTCCGCCCGTGTCGCGGGCCGATTCGGCCATGCTGTGCAGTCCCGATGCGCCGTGGCTGAGGGATGACGGCGGCGGTGCAGGAGCGATCATGTCGGGCGACGAAGAGTACCGACCGGTCGAGGCGGCTCTGTGGGATCCGGTCGAGCGTCTCGCCGACATGGATCGGAGCGGCACTTCGATCCAGGTGATCTCGGCCACCCCGATCCTGTTCTCCTACTCGTGCGAGCCATCGATCGGGGCTCAGTGGGCCGCCAAGATCAACGACCTCGCCTCCGAGATGTGTGCAGTCGACCCGGTGCGTCTGCGACCCATGAGTCACGCTCCGCTTCAAGACATCGACGCCGCCTGCCGCGAGGTGTCGAGGGCCAAGGCCAACGGGCACGTCGGCGTGCACATCGGCAACCATGTCGACGGCAGGAACCTCGACGACCCCGAGTTGGTGCGCTTCCTTCATCACTGCGCCGACTATGAGATCCCGGTCTTCGTGCACCCGTGGAACACGATGGCCCCCGAGCGCATGACCCGGTACATGCTCAAGTGGCTGGTGGGAATGCCCGCCGAAACCCATCTTGCGATCCTGTCGCTGATCCTGTCCGGGGCGTTCGAGCGGTTGCCCGAGGGGCTGCGGATCTGCTTCGCTCACGGTGGCGGCAACTTTGCTGCCCAGCTGGCCAGGGTCGACAACGCGTGGCGTCGGCGCGACATCATCAGCGCCGACTGCCCCCGCCCGCCATCGCACTATGCCGATCGGTTCTGGATCGACTCCGCCGTGTTCGGCGATGCCGCCTTGCGCCTGCAAACCGAACTCATGGGCCTCGACAGGATCATGATGGGGTCGGACTACCCGTTCCCACTGGGCGAGATCGATCCCGGTGACCTGATCGACCGATCCGGGTTTCTCGACGACGACCAGCGCGACATGCTCCTGTTCCGCAACGCGGATGCGTTCTTCGGCCTCGACGCCGAAGGGGAGTTCGCATGAGCATCGAATTTGATACTTCGGCAGAGTGTGCGGCCCGTCTGGATGACGCTGACCCACTGAGAGACTTCCGGTCCCGATTCGAGATCCCAACCGACAGCGAGGGCAAGACAAAGATCTACCTCGTCGGAAACTCACTCGGTGCTTTGCCATCTCTGGTTCGGCACAACGTCGCAGTCGAGCTCGACCGCTGGGCCCGCTACGGGGTGGAAGGTCACTTCACCGGTGATCTCGCATGGGAGCCCTATCACGAGCTTCTCACCGAACCGATGGCAGCGATCGTCGGGGCAAAGGCCGAGGAGGTTGTGGTGATGAACTCGCTCACCGTCAACCTTCATCTCCTGATGATTTCGTTCTACCGGCCCACGCCGAAACGGCACAAGGTGATCATCGAAGACCACGCCTTTCCTTCCGATCACTTCGCTGTCGAGTCGCAGATACGTCAACGAGGGTTCGACCCGGCCGAATCGCTGGTCACCCTGGAACCAAGCGACGGTGCCGAGACGCTCGACCGCAGCGACATCCTCTCCGCCATCGCCGACGCCGGCGACGAGCTGGCCATGGTGCTGCTGCCCGGCGTGCAGTACTACACCGGGCAGGTGCTGCCGATGGAAGCGATCACCCGGGCGGCTCACGCCGTCGGGGCGGTGGCCGGGTTCGATCTGGCCCACGCCGCCGGCAACATCCCACTGCGGCTGCATCACTGGGATGTCGACTTCGCCTCCTGGTGCACGTACAAGTACCTGAACGGCGGGCCCGGCGGTGTCGGTGGCGCCTTCGTGCACTCCCGACACGTCGGTGACCAGACCCTTCCCAAGCTGCTCGGCTGGTGGGGGACCAGGAAAGACACCCGATTCGAGATGGGCACCGAGTTCGAGCCGATTCCGACCGTCGAATCGTGGCAGCTTTCGAATGCGCCGATCCTGGCGATGGCTGCCCTGCGGGCCAGCCTCGACATCGTGACCGAAGCCGGTGGAATGGACTCGCTGCGATCCAAGAACGAACTGCAGGTCACATACCTTGACTTCCTGCTCGACGCCGAACTCGGGTCACAGATCTCGAGCATCACCCCAGCCGACATGGACGAACGGGGCGCCCAATTTGCGCTCTCGATCGTCGCCGACGGCGTCGACGGTCGTGAGGTGTATCACCGGCTCGGGGAGGCCGGCGTCGCGTGCGACTGGCGCTATCCGAACGTGATCCGGGTGGCACCGGTACCCCTTTACAACACGTTTCGAGACATCTACGACTTCGTGCACATCCTGAAAGGGCTTGTGACATGACCGGGTTGGCCGAGCTAGGGCCGGTCGTCGTCGTGGGCGGTGGGCCGGCCGGGTCGCTGCTCGCCCTGTACCTGGCTCAGCGTGGTCACCACGTCGACCTCTACGAATCTCGGCCCGACCTGCGGCGCCACGCCTTCGAGGGCGGCCGATCGATCAACCTCGCCCTCGCCGCCCGCGGCATTGTCGCCTTGAGGGCAGGCGGGATCAACGAGGAGATCGCCGACCTCGCCATACCGATGGTCGGCCGCATGGTGCATTCCGAGGGCGAATCCACCCTCCAGCCCTATGGCACCGAGGCCCACGAGGTCATCTACTCGATCAACCGGGGTGATTTGAACGCCGTGCTGCTCGACGCCGCCGAAAAGACCGGTCGGGTGGCGTTGCATTTCGACCACCGGCTCCGGCACGTGGATCTCGACAGTCGGCGGCTGGAATTCTCGACGCCCGACTCGGAAGCCGTTTCGGTGGTGGAGTTCGGGATCGTGTTCGGTGCCGACGGAGCCAACTCGCTGGTGAGGGCGGCGACGACCGAAGCAAACGGCGGGCACACGACCGAGGAGCCGCTCGACCACGGATACAAGGAACTCACGGTGCCGCCAGCCGCCGACGGAGGGTTCGTGCTCGACCCCCACGCCCTTCACATCTGGCCCCGTGGCGACTTCATGCTGATCGCGTTGGCCAATCCAGAGGGCGATTTCACCGCCACTCTCTTTCTCCCCAACCGACGCGGTGTTGCGGTCGAGGGCGGCAGCTTCGCCGAACTCGACTCTCCCGAGGCGGTGACCGCCTTCTTCGACACCCAGTTCCCCGGCTTCACCGCACTCGTTCCCGACCTGGTCGATCAGTTCTTCGCCAACCCCACCGGCGACCTGGCCACGATCCGCTGCAGCGACTGGAACCATGCCGACATCAGCGTGGTGCTCGGCGATGCTGCCCACGCCATCGTGCCCTTCCACGGCCAGGGAATGAACGCTGCGATGGAGTCGGCCCTGGCCCTTGTCGGCGAGATCGACCGTACGCCCGATTCGATCGCTGACGCGCTCGAACGGTTCTCGTCGACCCGCAAACCCAATGCCGACGCCATCGCCGATATGGCGCTTCACAACTACATCGAGATGCGGTCGTCGGTGGTCGATCCCCAGTACCTGATCAAGCGCCAGCTGGCGCTGGTCTTGCAGCAGCGACACCCCGACCGGTTTGCCCCCCGCTACGGGATGGTGATGTTCACGACCATTCCCTACGCCGACGTCGTGGAACGGGCCCGGGCCCAGGACGCTCTGCTCACCGCGCTGGTGGAGGCCCGCAACACCGTCGACGACGTCGACCTGAACCGGGCCGACGAACTGATCAGCGCACTGGACCCGCTGCCGGCAGAGCGGATGGAACCGATCGCCCTCCCAATCGAGGTGAAGCCATGAACGACCGCAGCGACGCCGCCACGCCCGAATTCACCTACGGGACCTATCTCCGGATCCCTGAGCTGCTGTCGCTTCAACAGCCCGCCTCGGATCCGCCCGAGCACGACGAGACGCTCTTCATCATCATCCACCAGGTCTACGAGCTCTGGTTCAAACAAGTGCTTCACGAACTCGACCAGTTCGTCGATCACCTCAACGATGATCACCCCCACCGAGGCCACCACCTGCTGAAACGGGTGCTCAAGATCTTCAAGACGCTGGTAGCCCAACTCGACGTGCTCGAAACCATGACTCCGCTGGAGTTCGAATCGTTCCGCAAGTTCCTGGCCAACGCCTCCGGCTTTCAGAGCGTGCAATTCAGAGAGCTCGAGTTCCTGCTCGGAGCCAAGTCGGAGGACCACCTGAAACGTTTCGCCGACCAACCCGAGCTGGCCGACCGGCTGCGCCGACGGCTCATAGCACCCTCGCTGTGGGATGCCTACGTGGCGTTTCTCGACCGGGCCGGCTACTCCATCGACCCCGAGGTCCTGACCCGAGATGTACGCCAACCGCTGGAACCCTCGGCCAGCGTGCAGGACGCCCTGGTCGAGGTGTATCGCACCAACCCGGCGCTGGCCGAGCTGTGCGAGAGCCTGACCGACCTCGACGAGGGCCTGCAGGAATGGCGCTATCGCCACGTGAAGATGGTGCAGCGAACGATCGGTACCAAACCCGGAACCGGTGGCTCGGCCGGCTCCGACTACCTGAAGACCACGCTGTTCCGCCCGGTGTTTCCCGACCTCTGGGAGATTCGTGTCCGATTCTGAGGACCCGGTTCTGTTTCCGCAAGACCCTCAGGTACGAGTGCGCGAGTACTCACCGAGCAGCAAGGTCGATGACATCGAGCCGTTCCTCGAGCGCTACGCCGCCGAGAGCGCACGGGTGCGGGAGACCGTCGCATTCAAAACCCACCGCTACGGGCCCGGTCCCAGGGCCGAGCTCGACCTCTTCAGAGCCGAGGACCGCTGCGTGCACGCGTTCATACATGGCGGCTACTGGCAGCAGCTGAGCAAGGGCGACGCGTCGTTCCCCGCCGAGGGGTTTGTCGCGGCGGGGATCACCTACGCGGCCGTGGGGTACGACCTGTGCCCCGAGGTGACGCTGCGCGACATCGTCGGTCAGGTCGGCGCCGCCATCTCCTACCTCCGATCCGAGTACCCCGATGCCGATCTCACCGTGTCGGGCTCGTCGGCCGGCGCTCATCTCGCCGCCACAGCTTCACGCTCGGAGCTGGTGGATCGGCTGGTGCTGCTCTCGGGGATCTACGACCTCCGACCGCTCGTGCCGACCTACGTCAACGATCTTGTCGGGCTCGACGACACCGCCGCTGCCGAACTGAGCCCACTGCTGTTGCCCCCGCCCGGAATCCCGACCCGGGTGGTGTGGGGCGAAAATGAGACCGAGGCGTTCAAGCGGCAGAGCACGCTCTACGCCGTCCACGTTGACGCGTCGACGGTGCAGATCCCAGGGCGGAACCACTTCGACATCGTGCACGACCTACCGGCGATCGCCGGCGTCGAAACCTAGACGGCCAGAAGGTCGCGAGCGCCTGTGTCCGACGACGGATGACGCAGCTTCGACATGGCCCGGGCTTCGATCTGACGGATCCTCTCCCGGGTGAGGTTGAAGTGTTCGCCGACTTCTTCCAGAGTGCGAGGTTCGCCCCGGTCGAGACCGAACCGGAGCTTGAGAATCTCACGCTCCCGCTCGTCGAGGGGTGACAGCAGCCGGCTGATCTCTTCGGGCAGCAGCGCCGTGGCGGCGACCTCGAATGGCGAGTCGGCGCCGCGGTCTTCGACCACATCGCCCAGTTCGGCGTCGCCGTCTTCTCGCAGCGGCTCGGACAGCGACAAGGGCTCGGCCGCGAAACGGAGCGCCTCGGTGACCTTCTCCTCGGGCATCTCGACCTCTTTGGCCAGCTCGATCAGAGTGGCGGGCCGCCCGTACTTCAACTCGAGACGGGAACGGGCCTTCTGAAGCCGGGCCAACGTGTCGCCGGCGTGCACAGGGAGGCGGATGGTACGACCGGTGTTGGCGATGCCGCGGGTGATGGCCTGACGGATCCACCAGGTGGCATAGGTGGAGAACTTGAAGCCCTTGCGCCAGTCGAACTTCTCGACGGCGTGCATCAGGCCGAGGTTGCCCTCCTGGATGAGATCGAGCAGTGGCAGACCCGATGCCTGGTATTTCTTGGCGATCGACACGACCAGCCGGAGGTTGGACTGCACGAATGTACGCTCGGCCTCGCGACCCTGTCGGATGGCTCGCCGGAGTTCGCGCTTGCGGGTGGGGGAGACCTCTTCGCTCGTCTCCATCTCTTCGGCCGCAGCTTTGCCGGCCTCGATGGCCTGGGCGAGTTTGACCTCGCCCTCCTTGGTGAGCAGCGGATACTGGCCGATATCGGTGAGGTACAGCCGGACTAGATCTTCCTCGTCCCGTTCAACTCGCTCTTTAGCCAATGAAAAACCTCTCGTGCGGGGCAGAATTCTGCGGGAACCACGATTCGGGGGTAGAGGTCAGACTACCGAAGAGTCGGGGAGTTCCTACCATCGGGCATCGGCATAGTCAAAGACGGTCTTGATCACGAAAAAGAAGCGGCGGCGTGGTCCGGATCGTCCCGGTGAGGTAATCGACGACCACCGGGGTGTCGCAGAATTCGACGATCGGAGCCGCGCCGTACTTCTCGGTGACGCCTTCGATCCAACCCGGATTGAAGCGGGCTTCGGCGGCGTTCCGGTCGGTCCACCAGTACGCCGCGCCCACCGTGCCATCGTCGTAGCGCACGTACGCCTTTCCGATGAGACCGGGGACATCGAGATACCGAGCGGCCGATTCGGAGAAGATCTCGGTGGCATCGGAG
>JABDJU010000226.1 GCA_013003325.1 Acidimicrobiales bacterium | reverse complement strand
GCCGGGTCGGGCTACCTGACCGAAATCCTCCCCGGCGTCCTGGTTTTGGCCGTCGGGTTGGCTACGTTCGGCGCACCGCTCACTGCGGCGACCCTCGGTGCAGCCGGCCATGACGAGCAGGGGATCGCGTCGGGAGTGAACAACACGGTCGGGCAGATGGGGGGCTTGATGATGATCGCAATACTTCCGGCCGCCGCCGGGCTGTCCGGTGCAACGTTTGAGGGGCCGGCCTTTGCCGACGGCTACGAGACCGCCATGCGGATTTGTGCTGTGCTGGCATTGGCCTCTGCTGTCGTGGCCGTCGCATCGATTCGATCAACCGAGGCAAAGGCGAGCAATCGATTGCCGGAGGACCTTGGCCCCTACTGACTGCCCCGAAGCCGGAGGAGCATCGAAGGGAGCACTCACCCAAACTCGATCGCGCCCTCTCGCTGATCACAACGGAGTGCCAACAGGGGTGAGCAACGACCGGTAAGGAGCCAAACATGTCGACGACCGACAACCCCTTAATTGACATGACCGACGCGATGACTGCGTACGTCGGTGCCGAGGAAGTGCCCGGCGAGGACTTCCGCGACACCGCCTTGCCTGGATTCAAACAGACATTGACATCCCGACGATCGATCCGGGTCTTCGACGGCGAGCCGATTCCCGAAGAGGTCATGAGAGACTGCCTTCGAGACGCCACGCTCGCTCCCAGTTCATCCAACCTGCAGCCCTACGAGCTGTATTGGGTCCGCGACTCCACGACACGAGAGAAGCTGGTAGAGGCGTGCCTCGGTCAGCCCGCGGCAGCGACAGCCGGGGAGCTCATCGTGGTGATGGCCCGGCGGGATCAATGGCGGACCAACCTCGACAAGGTATGGGATCTAATGACCAAGGGCGGAACGAAGACGATGCCCGAACCGGTCGACGACTACTACCACAAGATCACTCCACGGGTCCGAAAGACCGATGCCCTGGGACTCGACAACCTGCTGCGCCGGGTCGTGTTCTGGTTCCGGGGCCGCAAAGGGGCGACCGTCAGAAGCCCGGTGAATACCGGCGACCACCGAGTGTGGGCTCACACCCAATCCTCGCTGACGGCGATGACCTTGATGCTGTCGCTGACAGCGCACGGCTATGACACCTGCCCCATCGGCGGGCTCGACAAGCTGAGGATTCGGAAGATGCTCGGACTGCCCGACCAGGCCGAGGTCACCATGGTGATTGCCGCCGGTAGGCGGCGACCCGAAGGCCTGTACTCAGCGAGGGTCCGGCTGCCGTACGGGGACCTCATCAAGGAGGTCTAGAAGCTGGCGACGCGACCCGGTTTCGAGCCGAGTGGTGTGTGGCGACACGATGCCAAAGAAAGCAGATTCAGAAAGAGAGGAGCAGATGCTCACCATGGACGAACGCCGGCAAGCGGCGATCAAGCAACTAAACGAGAAGAGAAACTTCAAAGGCCATCTCACGACGTTCGCGGTCATCAACACGATGTTGATCGTGATATGGGCGTTGACGGGTGCCGGCTACTTCTGGCCGGTCTGGCCCATCGCCGGCTGGGGGATCGGGTTAGCGCTGCACGCGTACGGCGTTTACTTCGGGCCGAAACCGCTTTCCGAGAGCGAAATCCAAGCCGAGATGGACCGCGATGCGAGGCGTTCGTCGAGGCACATCTGAGGTAGCACCACAGGTCGGGACCATGGGCCCTGGTCCCGACCGCGCGATCGCCCAAGGCTCGGGTTCGTGAGTTTCATTCGTCCGATTGGTGTGATCGCTGCGAAGGACATCCTTCAGCGCCTCCGTGACCGGTCGGTGTACATCATGGGCATCGTCGGGCCGCTGGTGCTGGTCTTCATCATGAGCGCAACGGTCGGCGCCGCCGGCGACGTGTCGGCGTTCGAGTTCGGTGTCGCCAACGGCGACGGGGGCGAAGTGGCCGCCGCCTTCGAGGAGGTGCTGTTCGGTCTCGAGGAGGAGGGAACCGTCGAGATTACCGTGGCCCCGGATCGAGCTGCGTTGGACCAGCTCGTGGACGACGGTGACGTCGCCGCTGGCTTCTTCATCCCTGCCGGTTTCAGTAGAGCGGCCGCGGCGGGTGGCTCGGCCGAAATCACTGTTGTGGGTGACCCCGGGTCCGAGATTGCCGTCGATGTTGCGCAGGCGATCGCTGCAACATTCGTGGAAGACCTCGGCTATGTCAGCACCGCCACAGCAACGGTGATGCAGATCGAGGGCGCTGGACAGAATGCGGAACGGGCGGGCGAGGTCGCGGCGGCAGCGGTAGCCATGGAGGCGCCGATCAGCTTGGCACCGAACGAGACCGACGGACGGGGCCGCGACCTGGCCAGCTACTACTCGGTCTCGCTGTCCGTCCTGTTCCTCTTCTTCACCGTTCAGTTCGGGGTCTTGAGCATGATGGAGGAGCGGGAGGTCGGCACGTTGAGCCGGATGCTGGTCTCCCCGTTCCACCCTGTGGCGATCATGCTCGGGAAGATGGTTTCAGCACTGGTGATCGGCCTGATCACGATGGTCGTGCTCGTAGTTGCCACGGCGCTCTTCATCGGTGCCGAGTGGGGCGACCCCGTCGCAGTCGGTGTGCTCATCTTGGCCGGTGTCACCGTCGCAATCGCGTTGTCGATCCTTGTGGCCGCCGCCGCCCGCACGTCCGAACAGGCGGGCGCCTATGCAACTATCGCCGCGCTGGTGCTCGGGCTGCTCGGCGGCGTCTTCTTCCCGATCAGCGACGCGCCGGGCTTTCTGGAGGCGTTCAGCTATGCATCGCCGCACCGCTGGCTCCTCGATGGCTTCCGCGACGTCTCCTATGGCGCAGGCATCGGATCACTGGGGCCAACGGTGGCGGTGCTCGTGGGCTTCATCGTTGTGTTTGGCGGAATAGGCCTCGCTACGGCCGGCCGACGACTGGTGGCAGCGTGAAGGTTCTTGCGATCGCGCTCAACAGCCTCCGGCGTCTGACCCGCACCCGGGCCAACTTGTTCTTCGTGTTCGCGCTGCCGATGCTAATGATCCTTGTCCTCGGGCTCACGGTGGGATCAGCGACCCCGCGCATCGGCGTGTACGTCGAGGGTGAGCGAACGCCGGCGGTCCGGGCGTTGATCGACGAACTCGAGACAATCGAGGGTGCAGATGCTGTGGTATTCGACGGTCTGGGCGAGGCCACCGATCAATTGAAGCGGGAGGACATCGACGCCCTCGTTACCGTTCCCGACGACTACGGCGAGACCCTTGAATCCGGAGGTCTGGCCACGCTCTCCTACAGCGTCATTCCGGGAAACGGTGGGCTCGAGGTCCAGGGCTTCGTCCGTTCGGCGGTCGCGGCGCAGAGCTCCACTCTCCGGGCCACTCGGCTGGTCGTGGCCGAGACCGACGTGTCCGACGGCGAAGCGGCCACTCTCGTGGCGGCGACGGCTGAGGTGCAGCCGACTGTGAGCGTGCGCACCGTGGACGCCGACGGCGCCCCATTCATCGAGGCCGACATCGTGGGATTCGTGGCAGCCCAGGAGCTGGTGTTGTTCGTGTTCGTGATGTCGATGGTCCTGGCGGGAGCGCTGATCCAGTCCAAACGACTCGGTGTGACACGCCGCATGATGTCCACCGCTGCGACGACGGCTGAGGTTGTCGCAGGCGAGGCGCTCGGCCGTTACCTGGTGGCGGTAGCCCAGAGCGCGGTGATCGTCGCATCGACCGCGCTGTTCTTCGGCCTCGACTGGGGGTCGTGGCCAGCGACGTTGGCCATAGTCGCCGCGTTCTGTCTGGTCGCCACCGCTGCTGCTCTCCTCATCGGTGCGGTGGTTCGCAACGAGAGCCAATCACAAGCGGTCGGGATTTCGGTCGGCCTCGCGCTCGCGGCGCTGGGTGGGTGCATGGTTCCCTTCGAGGTTTTCCCCGACAGCTTGCGAACCTTGGCCCACATCACGCCTCACGCATGGGCGGTCGACGCATTCACCGAAGTCGTCCAGCGCGGGGGTGGCATCGCACAGATCGGCACCGAGCTCGCAGTCCTGGTCACCTATGGGCTCGTCGTGCTGGCGGCCGCAACCTTCATGCTCCGCCGCTCGATCGTGGCCTGAGCTGCCCGTGTTGCGGCAAGGGTGACCGGCGGACCTCTAGTTGCGGAGCGCCCGGCCGGTGAGCTGGAGGAAAACCTCCTCCAGGTCCGGTTCCTTGACCTCGACAGACAGCACTCTGGCCCCGGCATCGTTGGCCTCGGCCAGGATCTGCGGAAGGACGGTGTAGGAGTCGTCAAGGGTGAGATCGATGACAGCATCGTCGGCGATGACCGATTGAACGTCAGGCAGCGCTCGCAGGCGGTCCGCTACTGAGCTGTCACCACGGCCGAGTTCGAGGCGGACGTGGTCGTGCTCGCCGATCATGCCGACCAGCTCCCGCCGGGTGCCCTCGGCGATCAGCTCGCCATGGTCGATGATCCCAACCCGGTCGCAGAGCCGCTGGGCCTCTTCCATGTAGTGC
>JABDJU010000168.1 GCA_013003325.1 Acidimicrobiales bacterium | reverse complement strand
CGACGGGCTCGTGGCATCGGCGGTTTTCGGCACCGATCGCGGGATCTCGGCCTGAGATCGGTGCCTGTAACCTAGGTACATGTTCAATATCGGGGGCCAGGAGTTTGCCCTCATCATCGTGCTGGCCCTGGTGGTGGTCGGTCCAGAACAGCTCCCCGGTTTGATACGCAAACTGGGACACTACGCCGCGCAGGCCCGCCGCATGAGCAGTTCGCTCCGGGCCGAATTCATGGCTGCCACCGAACCGATGCACGACACCTTCAAAGAGTTCCAGGAGGGGATGAACGAGTTCCAGACCGGGATGAACGATTTCGGAAAGTCCGTGACCGATGCCGCCGACGTGAGCGGATGGGGCGATGGCACCCCAGACGATCCGATCGTTCCCCGCGGCTTTGCCGAGACGGCTGCCCCGTCACAGTCGTCAAACTCGACGACCGAGGGTGAACAATCTGGAGCCGATCCAGACCCGAACGACCCGTGGGCGGCCGATCGCGTGCAGCCGATCACCCAGCCGACTCGAGAGAAGACCCATCACGTGCCGCCGCCGGTGAACCCTTGGGATCCGATTCACGAAGCCGGGAGTGGAACCGAGTCACAGACCGAGTCGGCTGCTCGCCAGCTCGAGCAGAATCAGGAGTCGGTCACCACCCCGGCCCTTCCCGACGATGGCTCTCCGGCCGACGGTGCTGATGAAGAACCCGCTTAAACGGTCGGGGCGTCCCGACAAGCCCGATCCAGAAGAAATGACCCTCTTGGGACATCTCCAGGAGTTGCGGTCCCGTCTGATGAAGATGGCGGTCGCGGTCTTCATCGGAGCGATCGCTGTATGGGTGTTCTACGACCCGATCCTGTCGTTCCTGTCCGAGCCGTACTGTCAGTTGCGGGCCGACGTGGGGGAGCAGTGCACGTTCCTCGCCACCGATCCGCTGCAGCCGTTCAATGTCAAACTGCAGCTCTCTGGCTATGGGGGCATCATCCTGGCCCTGCCGGTGATCCTCTACCAGTTCGGCCGGTTCGTGCTGCCCGGCCTGCACAAACACGAAAAACGGGCGCTGGCCCCGTACCTGGTGATCGCCACCCTACTCCTGGGGGCGGGAATGGTGCTGGCCTACTGGTTCCTTCCGAGGGCGCTGCAGGTGCTGGTGAACGACCTCGGTGGTGATCGCTTCGAGGCGTTCTTCACCGCTGACCAATATCTCAGCTTTCTCACCAAGATGATCTTGGCCTTCGGTATCGCCTTTCAGTTGCCGGTGGTGCTCGTCTTCCTGCAGTTGGTCGGTCTGGTGCAGCCCGAAACACTGAAGGGCAACCGTCGGGTGGCAGTGATCTTCGTGGTCGTATTGGCTGCGATCATCACACCGACCGGCGACCCCTTCACCCTCGGCGTCCTCGCGGTGCCGATGTACCTGTTCTACGAACTGTCGATTCTCATCGGTTCACGCCGCAAGAAGCGGGATCCCTACGCTCAAGCCGTGTCGTAACGGTGAGCGAGACCTCGTTCACTCCCGATCGCTTCCAGATCGACGCCACCGATGCGGTCGATGCTGGCGAGCACGTGGTGGTCGCTGCCCCGACCGGTTCGGGCAAGACCTACGTGGCCGAACATGCTGCCAGGCGCACGTTGGCGATGGGTCGACGGTTGTTTTACACGACCCCGATCAAAGCGCTCAGCAACCAGAAGTACAACGACCTGAAACGGGAACACGGCGCCGCCGCCGTCGGACTGCTCACCGGTGACAATTCGATCAACGGCGACGCTCCGATCGTGGTGATGACCACCGAGGTCCTGCGCAACATGCTGTACGCGGGATCTGAGCTCATGCAGCTGGCGACGGTGGTTCTAGATGAGGTGCACTTCCTCCAGGACAGTTATCGGGGCCCGGTGTGGGAGGAAGTGATCATCCATCTGCCGCATCGAGTTCAGCTCGTGTGCCTGTCGGCGACGGTCAGTAACGCCGATGAGCTCGCCGAGTGGATTCAAACCGTGCGAGGGAGCACCCGGCTCGTCGTCGAAACCGAGCGGCCGGTGACCCTGGAGAACCGCTACGTCGTCGGTGAACGCGGCGGTCGTCGCCTCACCGTCATCCCCACCCTCATCGGCTCCAAGCCGAACAACCGTGGCTTCGACTTCGATCCCGACGTCGGATCACTGGCGACTCGAACCAAGAAGCGGTCGCGGGGGCCTCGGGGTGGTCCGCGCCAGCGAGCACCTCGGCGGTGGCGTTCGCCGAGTCGTCCCGAGGTCCTGCGCGAGCTTCGGCGGGCTGAGATGCTTCCCGCCATCCACTTCATCTTCAGTCGATCAGCTTGCGACGACGCCGCTCGTGAGGTCGCTCAGACCGGGATCGCACTGACGTCGTCGCAGGAACGGGCCGAGATTCGGGCTCTCGCTGCCGAACACGTCGCGCTGCTGACCGACGACGAGCTCGAGACACTTCAATTCGATCGATTCCTGGAGCAGCTCGAGGCCGGCGTCGCCCCTCACCACGCCGGCATGGTCCCGGTGTTCAAGGAGTTGGTAGAAGCCGCATTCGTACGCGGCCTCGTCAAGATCGTGTACGCCACCGAGACGCTCGCTCTCGGCATCAACATGCCGGCCAAGTCGGTGGTGATCGACAAACTCACCAAGTGGACAGGAGACCATCACGAGTTTCTCACGCCCTCGCAGTACACGCAGCTGACGGGCCGAGCTGGTCGGCGAGGCATCGACGAGATCGGACAGGCGTTGGTTCTGTGGTCTCCGTGGGTCACCTTCGACCAGGTCGCCGGCCTGGCGGCTAGTCGACACTTCGTGCTCAGCTCCGCCTTCCGTCCGACCTACAACATGACCGCCAATCTGGTGAGGCGATACGAGCCGGACCGGGCCCGTCAGCTGCTCAATCTCTCGTTCGCCCAGTTCCGAGCCAACGCTGGAATCGTTCGGTCCGAGCACGAGCTCGAGCGGGTACTGGATCGCCGCGACGAGGTGGTCCGCAAGATCGAATCGGAGTTTGGCCCGGTCGACGAGTTGCGAGCCGCCCTTCGGGAGCTGGCGAGCCGCGATGCCGACCAGGCGCCCACCGATGATGTCAGCTTTGCGCTCAGCCAGTTCAAGCCCGGTCAGATCCTCGAGGTCGACGGTCCGGAACTCCCGCCCCACCTCGCCGTGATCTCGGTGGCATACCGGAAGGGAAACCGGGTCAAGCTGGTCGGTGTCGACGTCGACGCCGAAACCTATGAATTGTCCGGGAACTCGGTCGACCATGTGCCGATCGTTGTCGGAAGCATCGAATTACCTCAGCCCTATCTGCCCAACAGCGTGAGCTTCGCCTACGAGGTGAGCCAGGACCTTTCCCGGGCCAGGCTGGTCGGATCGAAGAGGCGACGCCGACCCGATCCCCGATCTACCACCGCGGTGACCAGGTTCGGACAAGAGGTGATTCCACGCCCCGCCCGAAAGGCGATGAAGCGGCTCGAACGGCTCGAGCGCGACGCGGACCGACTGCGGGGCGCGGTCGTCGCTGATGCCGACTCGCTCGCCCGGCAGTTCGATTCGGTTCTTGCCCTGTTGCGCAACCGGGGCCATGTGGAGGACTGGACTCTCACGGCGTCGGGTCGGCGGCTCGGCTCCACCTACCACGAGGCCGACCTCTTGGTCGTCGAGTCGATGGAGGAAGGGGTGTTCGACGGGCTCACGAGTCCGGAGTTAGCCGCCCTCGTCTCTGTCTTCGGCTACGAAGACCGCCGGCGCGGTGCTCGGAACAGACCCAGACCAAAGGGTCGACGAACCGAGGTGGTCGGCGTGTTCCCTACCAGCGAGCTGCGTCGACGGTACAAAGCCGTTGAGCGTCTGCACCGGTCGTTGGTCCGGGCCGAGCGGCACGCCAGCCTGCCCGAAACCAGGGTCCCCGATCCCGGGTTCATGGCCGTGGCCTATCAGTGGGCCCTCGGCCTCGACCTGAACCCGGTACTGGCCGACAGCGAGACAACACCCGGCGACTTCGTACGCACGGTCAAGCAGGTGATGGATCTGGCGACCCAGATCGCCTTGCTGGCGCCGTTGCCGGGGACCCAGCGAACCGCCCGGGAGGCCGCCGACGCCCTCAACCGGGACCTGGTCTCGATCTCACAGGTGCGCAGCGACTCAGAAGGCGAAGACGGGAACAAAGCCTGATGGTCATCGGCAAGGGCAGTGGGTACGGAACGCCGGCAACGATCGAGCCCGGTTGGCCGAGCTTCGACCGCGACGCCGACCTGGCCACCCATATCGCTCGATCGGGTTCTGCCCCGTGCACGCTCAGCG